>CAZQZX010000003.1:0-86672 GCA_964597885.1 uncultured Planctomycetota bacterium | reverse complement strand
GGGCTCGCGGCCGGGTTCGGAGAGCTCGTAGGCGGTCGTCAGCGCCGAGATGCCGCCGCCGAGGATCGCCACGTGCGGCAGGCGCTCGGCGAGCGGGCGCGAGGTGCGCGCGCGGTAGCCGTCGACGTCGAGGCGCGAGGCGTGCTGGGCCGTCGGCCGGGGGCGGATCGTGCCGAGGATCGGACGCTCGGGCGTGAACGGGCGATCGAACTGGCCAAGGCACCACAGGATTCCTCCGTACGATCCCGGATCGCGGCCGTCGAGGGCGTAGCGATGATTGAGGTCGCACAGGAGATCGAGGGCGCGGGCGGCGTCCGGGGTCCATCCCACGAGCGCCTTGCCCCAGGTCATGCGCACGTTGTTGTGTAGCTCTCCGTGCTGCAGAAGCGAACGCTGCGCGGCATCCCAGAGGTCGTCGCCCGTGCGGCCGCGCGCGAGCGTCTCCCAGGACGGAACGGCCTCGCGTGTGTCGCTCTCGTGCGCCGCGAGTGTGGCGCGGGCCCAACCCGGGAGGGCGGCCGTGGTGGCGTGGTCGGGCCGATGAAAGCAGAACGTGTACGCGACCTCTCGCCAGATGAGGAGCTCGTCCAGATACTTCTCGGCGCCGCGTCCGCCGATGCGCGCCGCCTGCCGGGCGAGTCGGAACGGCGAGACCATGCCGAAGTGGAGGTACGGCGACATGCGGCTCGTGCCGTCGCGAAGGGCGTCGTTGCGATTCGCGGCGTAGCCGCGGAGTCCGGAGTCGCGGAACTGCTGCCATCGCTCGTAGCCGGCGCGAGAGCCGCCGCGCGTGTGCGGTACGGGCCCGACGGCGTGATCGATTTCGCAGGACGCCACGAGCTCGGGAATCTCTTCGGGCTCGAACACGAGGTCGTCGAACGGGACGGACAGCTCGTCGCCGGCGGGCGGGCTCGCCTGCGACTCGGGGTAGGGAGCCCGGACCCGATCGTCGCGTTCGTCGCACGTCGCGTCCCGGTACGCGAAAGCTCGTTCGTAGGCGCGGCCCGCGACCCGCATCGGGACGATGCAGGAGGTATCCACCGACCAGACCGGCGCCGGCGTTGCCGCGATGACCGAGCGCAGCCACCCGGGAATCGGGCCGACCGGCATCTCGTCGGTGACCACGAGCGCGGCGCGGCTCGCGAGCCCGAGGAGGCGCGGCTCTCGATGTCCCGGACGCTCGAGATGGAAGACGTAGCGGATGCCGCGTCGCGTGAGCTCATCGCGCGTATCCGCGACGCCCTCGAGTACGAACGTGTGGTGCCGATCCGAGGCGTACGGGTAGCGCTCGCTCAGTCCCTGGTACACGAGCACGGGGCGATCGAGCGCGGCCGCCGCCTCGCACGCCGTATCGAGTGCGGGGTTCTCGTGTCCGCGAAGCGCGTGGTGCATCCAGTACAGCACGAAGTCGCCGCCTTCGATGGGCGAGCGTCCCGGCGTCCGGTCTTCGATGCGATCGTGGAAGAGGGTGCTTTCGATCATGATCTCGGTGACGTTCGTATACTTTGGCTACGCTCGCAGTGAAAGCGAGGACCGCGTGTCGACGAATCTTCCTTCCAAAGTGTGCGCCGTCTGTGGACGCCGCTTCGAGTGGCGCAAGAAGCTCGAGCGGAACTGGGACGAGGTCCGCACCTGCAGCGATGCCTGCCGCAAGCGCCGGTCGAAACGCTCACGCGAAGAGGCGAAGCGTCTCGAATCGGTCCTGCTCGGCCTGCTCGCCGATCGACCGGCGTCGTCCACGATCTGTCCGTCCGAAGCGGCTCGCCTCGCGTTTCCGGAAGGCTGGCGCGATTCGATGGAGCGCGTTCGCGAGGTCGGGCGCCGCCTCGCCCATCGCGGAATCGTCGAGATCCGGCAGGGCGGTCGACGCGTCGACCCGGATCGAGCCCGCGGCCCCATACGTATCGCGCGGGGATCGTCGTTCGCGCAACCCGGTGCAGCCGAGCCCGACGACGTCGCGTGATCTTCGACGCGCCGGGACGGCATTCGTCTACGCACGCTTGGAGCGAACCGACCCGAGCCCGCCGTCGATGCCGAGCACCTGGCCGGTGACCCAGTCGTTCGCCGGGTCGAGCAGCCATGCGATGGCACGCGCGATGTCGTCCGGATGACCGAGCCGGCCGAGCGCGTGCATCGCGATCGATCCGTTCTTCATCTGCTCGTTCGACGTGAGGCGCGACGTGAGCGGCGTCTCGACGAGCCCCGGCGAAACCGCGTTGAAGCGGATCCCGCGACCGGCATACGTGGCGGCCGCCGCGCGCATCAAGCCGACGATGCCGGCCTTCGCCGCGGCGATGCCCTCGTGGCTGGCCATCCCGACCTCGGCGGCCGCCGACGAGACGAGGACCACCGAGCCGCCGGTCTTGGTCATCGCCTTCCCGCATGCGCGAACGGTGGCGAAGGCCGAGCCGAGGTTGGTGTCGATGACGGATTCCCAGTCCGCATCGGTCGTGAGGTGAGCGGGCTTCAGCAACAGCGAGCCGATGCAGTTGGCGACGCCGGAGACTTTCCCATGGTTCTCCATCGCCGCGTCGATGCAGGCCTGGATCGACGGCGCGATCTGGTCGCCCATCCGGTGCGGATGTGCGCCGGAGGCCGCGGCGAGCTCGTCGAGCCGGTCACCGTCTCGTCCGGCGACCACGACCTCGCGTCCTTGCGATCGCAGGAGCGACGCGAGAGCCGATCCGATGCCGCCCGTCGCGCCGAAAATGATGAAAACGCCGTCGTCTGAAGTCTTGCTCATCTCACCTTCTCTGGTTGTGGGTTCAGGAGAGGAGTTCGCAAGATCGGGTCGGACGGATTCATTCAGGGAGGGGAGCCTGAATCCGTGGAGGGGATCGCGCCGAATCTGCTTGTGGAGAATGATCTTGAACGATTCCGCCCCCACGATTTCCGATCCCGTGCGCACCGTCCTCGTGACGGGAGCGACCGGCTACATCGGCGGCCGCCTGGTGCCTCGCCTCCTGGAGGAGGGGCTGCGCGTTCGCTGCCTCGTGCGCTCGGCCCGGAAGGTCCACGGGCGCCCCTGGGGAGCGGATCCGCGCGTCGAGGTGATCGAAGGCGATCTCAGCGATGCCGATGCCGTGAATCGTGCGATGCACGGCGCCGATGCGGCGTACTATCTCGTCCACTCGATGATGGCGGTCGGCGCCGACTACCGGGAGGAAGACCGGCGGCTGGCCGAGACTTTCCGCACCGCGGCCGAAGCCCAGGGCGTGAAGCGCATCGTGTACCTCGGCGGGCTCGGTGAGCTTGGCGAAGACCTGAGCGAGCATCTCACGTCGCGCCGCGAGACCGAGATGGTCCTCGCCGACGGGCCGATCCCGGTGACGATCCTCCGGGCCGCGATGATCATCGGCTCGGGGTCGGCTTCCTTCGAGATCCTGCGTTACCTCGTCGAGCGCCTGCCGGTCATGGTGACCCCGCGGTGGGTCGTCACCGAGTGTCAGCCCATCGCCGTGCGCAACGTCCTGCACTACCTGGTCGCGTGCCTGCGCGTTCCGGAGACGATCGGACGGACGCTCGACATCGGAGGCCCCGAGGTGCTCGACTATCGAGCGCTGATGCGTCACATGGCCGACGCGCGAGGACTCGGCAAGCGATGGATCGTTCCGGTGCCGGTGCTCACTCCGCGACTGAGCTCGCTGTGGATTCACCTGATCACTCCGATCAGCAGCCGCATCGCGCGTCCGCTGACCGAGGGACTGCGCAATCGCGTCGTGTGCCGCGACGACGATGCGGCGCGATTGATGCCGCAGAAGCTCCTGACCGTGCGAGAGGCGATCGACGCCGCGCTCGCTCGCCCGGAGGTGGAGACCTCGTGGTCCGATGCCGGCACGATCCCCGGTGATCCCGACTGGGCCGGCGGACACACGTTCGTCGATCGGCGTGAGATCCGCATCGACGCGCCGCCCGCGGAAGCCTATCGCGCGGTGTGCCTCGTGGGCGGGGGCCACGGATGGTACGCGGCGGACTGGCTCTGGCGCGTGCGCGGCGCGATGGATCGGGTCGTCGGTGGACCGGGGCTTCGCCGAGGTCGTCGCGATCCGGTCGCCGTCGGCTACGGAGAGGCGCTCGACTTCTGGCGGGTCACCGACATCGAAGCGGATCGCCGTCTCGAGCTTCGGGCCGAGATGAAGCTTCCCGGCGAAGCCACGCTCACCTTCGAGATCGAGGATCGTGGGGATCACTGCATTCTCGCCCAGACGGCGCGCTTCCAGCCGCGAGGCCTTCTGGGGCTCGCGTACTGGTACGCGGTCCTCCCACTGCACGGCTTCGTTTTTCGTGGCATGCTGAACGGCATTCGCAAGGAAGCCGAGAAGGCTCGTCCCGTTTCGAGCGAGCCGGCGGTGAGCGCTTGATCCGATGAGACGATTCCGAGAACGACTGGCCGAACACAATTCCCCGGCCGAAGATCGCCGGTGGCTCTACGTGCCGTACGATCAGCTCACGGACGGCGTCGGACCGCTTTCGCGCGAAGAGCCGGCGACGCTCGGGATCGTGCTCCTCGAGAATCCCGAGAAGGCCCGCCGGCGCCCTTATCACAAGCAGAAGCTCGCGCTCGTGCTCGCGAATCAGCGGCACTTCGCGATCGAGCAGGCCGAGCGCGGCGTGGCGGTTCGCTACGAAGTCACGAACAGCTACCGCGAAGCTCTCGAGGCGCTCGCTTCGGAGCTCGGGCCGCTGCGCGTGATGCGGCCCGCGGAGCGTGAGCTTCGCGTCGAGCTGGCGCCGCTCTTCGCGGACGGGGCGCTCGAAGAGCTGCCGCACGAGGGCTGGCTTACGAGCCGCGAGGCGTTCGATCGCAGCCAATCGCCGGGCAAGCCCTTCCGGATGGACGCGTTCTACCGCGAGGTGCGACGCGAATCGGACATCCTGATGAGTGGCGGGAAGCCGGTCGGTGGCAAGTTCAGCTTCGACGCCGAGAATCGGGAGCCCTGGTCGGGGGATCCTCCCGCGCCCGAGTTGCCGACGTTCCCCGATACCGAGATCAAGTCGGAAGTCCTGGAGCTGATCGAGAGCGACTTCGATCCTCACCCGGGAACGCTCGACCCGGCGGCGCTTCCCGTGACGCGGGCGGATGCCGACCGCGTCTGGGAGTTCGCGATGGCCGAGTGCATGGAGTACTTCGGCCCGTACGAGGACGCGATGTCGGTGCGCTCGTCGAACCTGTTCCACACGCACGTGTCGTTCCTCCTCAATCTGCATCGACTGCTGCCGGCCGATGTCGTTCGCGATGTCGAAGCGGCCGAGCTGCCTCTGCCGAGTCAGGAAGGCTTCATCCGGCAGGTTCTCGGATGGCGCGAGTTCGTCCGTCACGTCCATGAGGCGACGGACGGCTTCCGACGCATGCGCGACGAGGACGTGCCGGTGCGAACGACGCCCGGCGACGCCGGATTCGAGAGCTGGGCGGGGAAGGCGTGGGAGGCCTCGGCCGTGGACGGCGTGGACGTTGACGGCGGCGCCGATCCGAGCGCGCTCGACGCGACCGATCCGGTTCCTCCCGCGCTCTGGGGAAAAGAGTCCGGGCTGTTCTGTCTCGACCAGGTCGTGTCCGATGTCTGGCGCGAGGCGTACGGCCATCACATCACGCGGCTCATGATCCTCGGGAACATCGCGACCCTGATCGGGATCTCGCCGCGCGATCTGACGGACTGGTTCTGGGTGGCGTATGCCGACGCGTACGACTGGGTCGTGGAGCCCAACGTGCTCGGCATGGCGACGTTCGGAACCGGCGAGCTGATGACGACGAAGCCGTACGTCTCGGGCGCGAACTACATCCACAAGATGAGCGACTACTGCGGCAGCTGTCGCTTCCATCCCAAGAAGACGTGTCCCCTCACGCGGATGTACTGGGCGTTTCTCGATCGCAACGAGACGACGCTCTCCGAGAACCCACGGCTGCGCGTTCCGCTCAGCAGCTTGCGCAAGCGCGACCCCGAGAAGCGGGAGGAGGATCGCCGGATCCATGCCCGCGTGCGCGAACTGCTCGCCGAGGGACGATCCGTCGAGGAGATCCTCGAGTCAGCGTGAGTCGGCGGACCTCGCCTTCGCGTCGTAGGTCTCGTCCCGCCCGAAGAACATCATGTGCTGCCAGGGAAGCTCGTCGTACTCGCGGACGAGCTTGAAGCCGTTCGGGACGAGCTCCTTGGAGACCTGCGCCTTGCTCATCTTGTGACGCTTCTTGATCGGGACGTCCGGATCCTCGGCCCGGTACTCGAGCAAGACGAGCAGCCCGTCTTTCTTCAGCGATCGGCGCATCGCCTGGAGCATGATCTCGGGGTGCGAGAATTCGTGGTACACGTCGACGCACAGGATCAGGTCGACCTCGCCCTCGGGGAGCTTCGGATCGACGACGGTCCCGAGGATCGGTTGGAGGTTGGTGACGTCGGCTTCTTTCGCGCGCTTGCCGAGCAGCTCGAGCATCTCGGGCTGGATGTCGACGCACAGGACGCGTCCCTGGGCCTCGACGCGCTTGCCGAGCTCGATCGAGTAGAAGCCGTTGCCGCACCCCATGTCGCACACGGTCATCCCCGGCATCACGCCGAGGTTCGCGAGCATGGCCGAGCAGCGCTCCTCGTTCTCGCGGTTCTCGCGGATGAGCCACTCGGCTCCGAGGTAGTGCATCGTCTGCGCGATCTCGCGGCCCATGTACGACGTGCGCGCGGGCGGGATCTCGTCGGCGTCCGGCTTCGGTGCCGGCGGGGTCTCTTCCGAGAACGACGTGCGAGCGGGCGGGATCTCCTCGACCGACGCCGTCGGCTCTTCGGCGACCCGGCTGCAGGCCGACGTGGCAATGACGAGCGCCGCGACCGAGAAGAGCAGCGTTTCCGGGAAGCGGGCGAGCATCGAGAGCCTCTTTCTAGCGGGAGCCGGTCTTCTTGTGGGCACCGGTCTTCTTCTTGGTGGCTTTCTTCTTCGCGGCCTTCTTGGCCGTCGCCTTCTTCTTCGTCACCTTCTTCGCAGCGGATTTCCCGGAGGCGGCTTTCTTCTTGGCCGTCTTCTTCTTGGTGGTCTTCTTCTTCGCGGCGGCTTTCGCTTTCTTCGCGGGGCTCGGTCCGGCGCTGAGCGCGTAGCTTTCGTCCAGCCACTTCTGCCACAGCCGCTTCGGCATCGGTTTCTCGGCAGTGAAGCGAGCCGTCACCCAGGCCGTCGAGCCGACGTCGAAGCGATCGGGCTCTTTCTCGGCGAGCGACGCGGCCTCGGGCTTGGACTTCTCGAGCTTGAACATCGCTTTGTAGCGCCCGCCCTGCATGCCCACGAACAGGAACGCCTTCTTGCGAGTCTTGAAGGAGCTCTGGGTGCAGGCCGTCCCCTCGTCGACTTCGGGGTAGCGGCTCGCCTGCAGCCGGATGGGCTCCGTGGGGTCCTTCTTGGTCTTGGCCATGCGAGGTCTCCTCGTGACGTGGGGTGCGCGGTGCGATCGGCGGCCCGGGCGGGCGTATCGCGGCGCTCGGCACCGAGGCTAATCGATAGGCCAAATGGCCGCAAGGGGATGCAGCTCACCCCGGCGAGCGCCATTCGGCCCGCGCCGCCCTCCGCGCGGAAACCCCTCGGGTTGTGGGCCATCCCGTGCCGATGCAACGAGATACGGGAGCCATCCATCGGTCGGTGTGCGCCCGCCGCGAAACCCACGAGGAGGTCGTCGATATGGCGCAGCAGCTGAGGGAAACGTTCTGGCAGCGGCACGACAAGATCATCGGGCCGGCGCTGGCCGAAGACTTCGAGAAGATCGGCCAGCAGGATACGAGAGATGCGCTCGAGGCGTACATCCTCGAGCACAGCGGTCCCGCCACTCGAGTGCTCGATGCGGGATGCAACACGTCCGTCGAGGGCTACCGCCTCTTCAGGAAGAACTTCCCGGGTGTGTACCACGGCGTCGACAGCAACCTGAAGGCTCTGCAGTTCGCCATGCAGAACAACGTCGGGAACACGGTGACCTACCAGCTCGCCGACATCGCCGACATCCAGTATCCGGACGCGTACTTCGACATCGTCTTCTCGAAGGACGTCATCGAGCATGCCGAGCATTATCGGGATATCCTCCCGGAGCTCTGTCGCCTGAGCCGGGACCACTTCATCCTCGCGTTCTTCATCAAGCCCGAGGACGAGCCCGATGACATCCAGCCTCACGAAGACGGCTACTTCCTGAACCGCTACGATCGACGCGAGCTGCTCGATCTCGTGAAGCAGTGTGGCTTCGGCCGCCCCGAGCAGATCTTCGAGAACTCGACGGACGAGATCCTCGTGTTCCGACGCGTCAAGCGCACGTGAAGATCGTCGACGCATTCACGTTCTTCGACGAGCTCGAGCTCCTGGAGATGCGCCTCCGGGAGCTCGCGCCGGTCGTCGATGCGTTTGTCCTGGTGGAGAGCGACACGTCGTTCGCCGGGCACCGAAAGCCCCTCGTCTTCCACGAGCACCGCGAGCGCTTCGCCGAGTATCCGATCGAGTACGTGTGCGTGCGCGACATGCCGGGCGGCGACGACGCGTGGGCCCGCGAACACTTCCAGCGGGACGCGATCGCACGCGGGCTCGGAGCTCTCGCACCGGACGACATCGTGATGATCTCCGATGTCGACGAGATCCCGCGGCGGGAGTCGGTGGCGCACCTGCGCGATCTTCATCGCGACATCACGTTCTTTCAGATGCGGCTCTCGTACTTCGCGTTCAACTACGTGCGCAAGGGTGAGCCGCAGGGCGGGCTTCTGTACACCACGGCGGTGCACGCCGACCGGGCGCGCACGGAATCGCCGAGCGAGCTTCGGGAGTCGAGACGGCCCTACCACCGCAAGGGCTACGAGGACGACGGCGGCACGCGCTTCCTCCGCGACGCCGGCTGGCACCTCAGCTACTTCGGCGATGAAGAGCGCATCCGCGGGAAGATCCGCAACTTCTCGCATCAGGAGCACAACACCGAGGAGCTCCTCGCGTCGCTGAACCTCGAAGAGATCACGTCGAGCCGCCGCGATATCTTCGGCCGTGAGAAGTTCCATTGGGAGGTCGTCCCGAGCGTGACCGACCTGCCCGACGCCGTGCGCCGCGATCCCGGCAAGTACGGCCATTTCTTCGTATCCGCGTAGCCAACCTCCCGCCGCCGCTCGCCGGATCCCCGCTTCGCCTTGCCGGATTCCCATCCGGAAGAGTTAGACTCCCGCGGGCTCGAGGAAGGGCATCGCGGGACCCTCATGCGCAGAAAGAAGAACCGACACTCGGCCGCTGACGACACGCGGATCGCGAGCCAGACGATCGTGACCGGCTCGGATCAGCGCACCGCCGTGAGCTCGCTCGGCAAGTTCGCGGCGTGCCTCGCGGTGGCGCTCGTGGTGGCGCTCCTCGCGCGCTCCACCGAGCTCGACGCGGCCGGGCGACGATCGCTGTTCGTGCTCGTGCTCGCGGCCGGTCTCTGGATGACGGAAGCGATCCCGGCGTTTTCGGTCGCCTTCCTGATCATGGCTCTTCAGATCTTCCTGCTCGGCTGGCCGGGAGGCGTCTTCGCGAAGAACCCGGGCGACTGGGAGATGTTCGTCCGGCCGTTCGCGAGCCCGCTCATCTGGCTGTTCTTCGGCGGGTTCACGCTTTCGGCGGCGGCGAGCCGGACGGGGCTCGACTCGTGGATGTCCGCCCGGCTGCTGCGCGCGGTCGGACCGAGCCCGGCTCGCGTCCTGTTCGCGGTGATGGCGCTCACGTTCGCGTTCTCGATGTTCATGTCGAACACCGCGACGGCGACCATGATGGTGGCGCTCATCGTCCCGGTTGCCGGGATGCTCGGCAGGGATGATCCGTTCCGAAAGGCCCTTTACCTCGCCATTCCGTTCGCCGCGAATCTCGGCGGCATGGCGACACTCATCGGAAGTCCGCCGAACGCGATCGCGGTGGGTCTCCTCGAGGGGGATGCGTCGGTCGGCTTCATGGATTGGATGCTGCTCGGGCTGCCTCCGGCGCTGGTGCTTCTGGTCGTGATCTGGGGCTTCCTGCTCATTCGATATCGGTCGACGACCGGGGCGGTACCGGTCGAGCATCTTCAGCAAACGCCGGCCGAGCCGTACGCGACCACGCACCGGGGGGTGGTGATCTTCGTGGTGCTGGCGACGATCGCCCTCTGGATGACGTCCGGTCTTCACGGCGTGCCGACTCCGGTCGTCTCGTTCCTGCCGATCTGCATGCTGACCGCGACGGGGATTCTTCGTGAGCGCGATATCCGCGGCATCCCCTGGGACGTGCTGGTGCTGCTTGCGGGCGGCCTGTCGCTCGGCGTGGGCGTGAAGGAGACCGGCCTCGCGGACTGGATCGTTTCGTCGCTACCCGTCGACACACTGGGGGCGATGCCGCTCGCGTTCGCGCTCGGCTACCTGACGATGATCCTCTCGAACTTCATGAGCAACACCGCCGCGGCCAACGTGCTGCTTCCGATCGCGGTGGCGCTCGGTGCGGCGGGCGGAAGCGACGCGTCGCTGCTCGCGGTCCCGGCCGCGCTCGCGGCGTCGACGGCGATGTGCATGCCGATCTCGACGCCCCCCAATGCCATCGCGTTCGCGAGCGGAGCCCTCCGATTCCGCGACTTCATGACCGGCGGCATCGTCGCCGGGGGCCTCGCCACGCCCGCGTGCGTCCTGTGGGTGTGGGTCCTTCGCGGCTGAGCCGACTACTTCATCGTCGGCCGGGGCGTTACAGCCTCGAGCCGAGCTTCGAGGTCCTCGATGCGAGCGTGCATTTTACCGAAAGCCCGGGCGCACCAGACGGACACCCAAGCGAAGAACATGCACGAGAGCGAGCTCGGAAACGTGAGGAGCTCCGAGTCCGCAGCACTGAACGATTCGATGAGCAGGACGAGAATCACGAGTGCCGCGACCAGGTAGAGGCTTCGATATCCCATGGTTCGCTCCTCCTTCAAGGGCCAATACGAGCGACGACGTCGGAGAGGACCTCATTGTACCCGAAGGACCGTGACTTATTCGCGACCGCGTCGCCCCTCGCGGCTGAGGATCCGCGCTCCGCGGTTGCTTCGCGATCGGTGTCCCTGATAGGGTTGGGCGCGATCGGGAGTGTCGCGAGGAAGTCCGCGAGGTGTGCTGATGTCCAGGCCGTGGGTCGTGGCGTTCGTTCTGGTGTTCTTGGGGATCGTCGGTGTGTCGGTCTTCCTCGTGATCCGGTCGGGAGACCGAGGGCCGATGCTGTCCGACGAGCCGGGCGTCGCGTCGACCGAAGTCGATCCCGAAGCCGAGTCAGCGGGACGGAGCGAGTCTCCTCCCGAGGCGTGGACCCCGGAGCCCGCGAAGGGCGATCCTTCTCCGCCGTCGGCGCAGCCCGACGGTACTTCATCCGACGATGCCCCCGACGAGCCCGCCCGCATCCTCCGCGGGCGTGTGATCGTCGTGGATCGTGACGGCGACGAGCACCCGGCGGAGTCCGGGAGTCTCCGGCTCGGCATCCCGGAGGGCCCGAGCGACGTGTTCTCCCACGTCGAGGTCGAGGTGACCGACGGCGAGTGGTCGGTCGAGCTCGGGGCTCGCGACGAGATCATGGTCTCCGACATGACGCTCGGAGGCCGAGGGGCCGTACCCGACAATCACCTGAGGATGGGCACGCAGGTGGACCCGGACGTGGTCTTCGTCGTGCGTGCGAGCTGGCTCGCATCGACGCTGCTGCATGTCGTCGACTCGCGGACGCGAGAGCCGCTCGACGGGATCGAGGTGCGTCGCTCGAATCATCGGGGAGAGACGACCGGCCCTCATCCCGGCCCGACGCCCGTGGAGCCTGCGGTTCACGTCGATGCGGTGTCGCCGGTCGAGATCGTCGCGTTCGACGAGCACTTCAACTACTTCCATGTTCGCGCGGACGGGTATTCCTGGATCCGGGTGAAGCTCGACGTGAAGGGAGGGGAGCGCACCGTCGAGCTCGATCCGTGCGGCGGGCTGCGGATTCGACTCGTCCATGACGGCGACGTTCCGCAGGCGAGGCTTCGGCTGTACGAGCCGGTGGACAGCGCGGCCCGCGTGCAGGAATACGTCGAGATGATCCGGAAAGGGGCGCGAGAAGCCGCCGAGAACGGCGAGCTCGAGGAGGCGATCGCGCAGATCGAGCTGGCGCGCGCTTCGCTGCCTCCCGAGCAGGCGGCGCTGTTCGAGTTCGCGGAGGCGACGCTCCGCGGCCAGGATCCGCCCGTCGACGAGGCGGCTCTGATCGATGCGATCGGCGGCGGGCCGGAAGGCGTCCTCATCGACTTGGCCGCGGCACGGCGCGAGGTCGTCGAGCTCGATGCGATGCTCCCGGGTGCGTACGCGATCCACGTCGAGGTGGGCCGGTGGTACGAGAATCCTCTCGTGCTCGCGCGCACGCAGGCCGAGGTCGTGCCCGGTGACGTGACCGAGGTGACGCTCGAGTTCCACAAACCCGCCGAACCGGAGCGCGGCGCTCTGTTCGGAGACGTGGTGTTCTCGGAAGCCTGGCTCGGATGCGCGTCGATCCAGAGCAGCTTCGGCTGGAGTCACGTCGAGATCACGTTTCAGGGGCGGTCGCAGGCCGGGCAGGAACGAAGCCGGCGTCTACAGCTCGGGGAGCCGCGCAAGGAGAGCGGGCTCATCCGTCGCGCGTGGGACGCGGATGAGGTCGAGGTGGGCAAGTACTCGATCGCGTTCGGAGGCTTCCTCGCGCCCCTGCAGGTCGAGGTCGCTGCGGGGGACGAACAGCCGCAAGAGATCCGGCTCCCTGACCCGGCACGCGTGCAGGTCGTGGTCCACGACGCGACCGGTGAGCCCGTCTCGGCCGGGAGCCTCTCGTGGTCGAGCGGATCGACGCCCTGGGTCGGCGGCTCCGAGTCCGTCTCCGAGGCTTCGTCGAAGGGCGTGTACGAGTTCTGTGCGCCGATCGGGCCGTTGACCGTCTACGCATGGGGAAGCGCGCAGTACCACATCGAGCCGGTCGTGCACGAGGTCGTGGAGGGCGATAACGAGATCCGGGTCGAAGCGCTTCCGATCTACACGCTCGTCGTGATCCTTCAGGAGGGAACGACCGTCATCCCGTTCCCCGAGGAGGACGAGATCGACGTCGAAGCGATCGACAGCCGCGGCAACAAGGTGGTGTCCTACACGCTCGGTGCTCAGCGCAGCATCACGCTGTCGGAGGCGGGACGCTACCGCATCACCCTCCCCGAGGTCCGCGGGTATCAGCCGATCCCGCCGCAGGACGTTCTGGTCGGCCCCGAGAGCCGCACGGAGCATGTCGTCCGGCTCGAGCCGATCCGCTAACTGGCGTCGCGTGAGCGCGACGATCGAGGCCTACTCGATCCGCAGCACGATCAAGTTCGTGACGCTTCCCGGAACGTCGGCGTCCGAGCCGTTGTCCTGGATGAATCCCTGGAGGGTCGCCGTCAGCGCGCGACCGACTCCCCCCGGCCTGTTGAGGACAACGGATGGGGCGGGAGTGGATGGCTGATTCGGGACCCCGAGCCATCGTTGACGTCCGACGTTGTTCCAGACGATGTGCGGCTTCGGGAGGCCCTCGGTCATGAAGGTGGGCAAGCATACGGTGCCAAGGCGGAACGGATGGGCGACATCGGCATCCGGCCGCGGTTCGCGCCTCCACGCATACAGAGCGAATCCGGCGGGATCCGGGCCCGCCGGCGGCGCGGTCATCTCGATGACCAGGGGGGTATCGCGCTCGAGAGACACGGATCGATCGGGGCAATCTCCGACCTCGCCATTGACCGTCAGGACGTCGCTTGCCGTTGTCGTGCGGTTCCCGAGGTTCACGGTGCCGAGGTTGCAGCCTCCGCTTTCGGGAATCGACCAGGCCGAAACGGCGCCCACGATGACCTCGTACTTGGGATTCCCGGCGATCACGCCCAGGCGGCCGATCGCGAGGGGGCCTGCCAGGCGATGGGAATCAGCCGAGAGGAGCGATTGCTCGGCGAGCCAGGTGTTGCCGTGGTAGCGATAGAGGTACACGGCCCCCTGACTCGGTCCGCCGAGCTCGGAGCCCGGCACACCGACAGCTGCCGTACCGTTCCGCAAAGCGACCGCCGTGCCGAAGGTATCTCCCTCGGCGTCGGTGATGCTCGCGAGCTGTTGCTCCTGCTGCCAGCCGAATCCGTTGTATCGGAAGACGTACGCTCGGCCGGCGAGCTCCTGTGACGTGCTGGCCGTCGGCGCACCGAGAAGCACGACGTTCCCTTCGACCGCAACGCTGGTCCCCTGCTGGTCGAGGAACCCGGCGTCGCTCCCGAAGATCTCCTGCTCTTCCGCCCAGCGCGACCCGTCGAAGCGATACAGGTAGGCGGATCCGGTTCTTCCCCGCGGGGTGAACGCGCGGGGGGTTCCGATGGCGATGACGTTTCCGCTGACCGATACCGCGGCGGCGAACTCCTCGTCGAGAGGGTCGGGGCGGACGAGCTTCTGCTCGAACGACCACTCCGTCCCGTCGTAGCGGTAGACATACGCCGAGCCGAAATCTTCCGTGCCGAGGTAGAGGCTCGTGCAGATGACAGCGACCTCACCATCGACGGCGACGAGGGACCCGAACCCCCCTCGGGTGGTCGGGTCGTCCGGCGTCAATTGCTGCTCGAACTGCCACTCGCCGTCCTGCTGCCGATAGACATACACGCTGCCGACGTCGATTCCGCGAAAGTCGCTGCCGCTGGCCCCGATGAACAATCGGCCGGCGCTGATCGCGACGGCGTCGCCGAAACCGTCTTCGAGAGAGGCGTCCGGAGCCGTGATCTCCTGCTCCTGGACGACTTCGCCGTCGACGAGGCGATAGACATACACCCGACCTGGGCTGTTCTCTCGTCTTGCACCGACGAAGAGGGTATCGTCCGCGATCGCGATTGCGGTCCCGAAGAAGAGATCCTCCGCGACGGACGAGAGAATGCGAACATCCGCGGATGCGTCGCATTGCGCGCGGCAGTCCGAAAGGGCGAGGAGCAGAATGGCCACGGGCGCGACGGCCCGTGAAAGGTCGTGCTTCGTCATAGCGGGACACCTCGCGAAGCGGGAAAGCACCGATGACCGCATTGTACTCCAACCGCGCCAGGGTGAGAATCCGCGACACCCGGGGTTCCCTCGGCCCGGCTCGTTGCGCTAGACTGGGTCTCCCCAGGGGACACTCGGGCTGTACCTGCCTCGAGGAGAGATCGATGCTTGCCTACGCAACGCTCGCCTGCCGAATCGCCGCCCTCGCCTTGCTCGCGCCGCTCTTGCTCAGCGCACCGTTCGCGGTGGCGGCCCAACAAACCGAACGAACCGCCGACGCGCTGTGGACCATCGACACGGAACGAGCGATCGGGCGAATGCGAACGATCGATCTGAATCAGGATGCGTGCGCGGATCTGGTCCTCGCCGCTCCCGGAAAGGTCTTCGCGCTCGATGGTGCGACGAGAGAGCCTCTGTGGTCCTATGACACGCCTTCGATCGCCCGCGCGTTGACGGTACAGGACGTGAATGGCGACGGAATCCCCGACGTGCTCTTCCCGGCGAGTCAGACCGTCCACGCCATCAACGGGCAAGACGGGTCTCCGTTCTGGGTCTTCGAGAACGACGTGATCAACTATTCCGTAGCGGTCGGAGACATGGACGGCGACAAGTTCCTCGATGTTGCCGTGGGCGCGGATGACGAGTCCGTCTACGTGCTCGATGGCGCGACAGGGACCGAGAAATGGAGGACGCGGATCGATCGGATCCTCATTCGGGCCGTCGCGACCGGTGACGTGAGCTCGGATACGATCGACGACGTCGCTTTCGCCCATGAGCGCGAGCTCGTGAACTACGTCGGTGTCCTCGACGGAACCGATGGGAGCGTGCTCTGGCAAAGGGAAGTCGAAGAAGAGGGCCGCGTCGCCCTTGTCGCGGATGTCGACCTGGACGGGGCGCTGGAAGCCGTGTTCGGAGGCGTTCATGTCGGGGGAAACGTCGCGCACTTGCGGGTGTATACCGCGGGTACGGGGGACCTCGAGTGGGAGGCGTCACTGCGTACGGATGCCGAGTCCCCGGCCGGTTTCGTCGTGATGCGGATCTACACCGACGATATCGATCAGGACGGAGATCTCGATCTCGTCACGTGCGGGGCGTTTCGTGAGATCTTCGCCTTCGATGGGGATTCACCGGATCCGTTCGCGGTCCTCGACACCGGCTCTTCGAGCGAGAAGGCGTTGGCGTTCGGTGACGTCACTGGCAACGGACGTCGGGACATCGTGATGACGATGGGCGAATCCCTTTTCCTCATCGACGTGGGAGGAACCGTTACGCCGTTGTTCGACGCCAACGGAGCGCTGAACCGCGCCGTCGTGACCGACTTCGACGGGGACGGGGTCCCGAACATCATCGTCGCCGGTGGAGCGGATCGAATGGATGACGACCCCGCGGCTTCGATCTGGGGGCTTCGCTTGTCGCGAGTCCCGATCCATCGAGATTACGAGCTGCCCGGGGAGGTTCAGGCCGTCGCCGACCTGGATGGCGACTCGACCGAGGAACTGATCTTCTTCAGCGACGCGCGGTACGTCGTGGGAGTCGTCGATCCGAGTACCGGTTCGGAGGTCTGGAGTCACCGCGGTGATAGCCCGTTCTGGACGCACGCTCTCGGGGATGTCGATCGGGATGGCGTGATCGACGTCATCGTCGGGGACCTCGACGGAAACGTGACGTTGCTCGACGGGGTCGACGGCGCCGTCCGTTGGCGTTTCAAGACCGAGCCGACCAACCGGGCCCCCCAGGTGGCTTGCGGAGACGTCGACGACGATGATGGCTTCGAGGTCGTCGTTTCCAACGGGGACCTGGTCCTGCTCGACGGCATCGAGGGGACGGAGCAGTGGACGCGACCCGCGTTCTCCGCGAGCGTCATCGAGTTCGCGCAAATGGACGGCGAGAGCCATCCCGAGATCGTGGCGATGTATGGCGCGTATGCTCGCGTCGAGATCATCGATGCCACCAACGGTACCCTTCAGTGGCAGCACTGGGACCCCTCCGGGAACAGCACCGAGTTCCTCGACATGAGAGTCCTCGACGCGAATGGCGACGGGACGCCGGATTTCGTGCTCCAGAGCGGCGGGAGCCGCAACCCGAGAGGAAAGCTGGTGCTGGTCGATGGCGCCACGCGAGCGGAAGTGTGGTCCGTCGAGGATCTCTATCCGACGGATCCGCTTCACTTCGGAGATCTCGACGGCGATGGAGCGGACGAGGTCGTCGTCGTTGGCGAGGACCCGAACGAGGGGATGTTCGCCTTCGATGTGGAGACGGGAAGTCCTCTGTGGCGTCGTGCCATCCATCGTGTGAGCGAGATCCGGGTCGCGGATGTGGACGTGGATGGACGGGCCGAAGTCCTCGCCTGGGGGGCTCGAGACCCGAGCGAGCGGATCTTGCGGGTGCATGACGGCGCGCGAGGCGAGGTCGTCTTGACCGCGGCGATTCCCGGAGAGATCACCGGCGTGTCGGTGGTCGACGTGCGTGGCGATGGACGCTCGCGGATCCTCGTGGAGTCTTCAGCGCCGAGGCCGTTCACGCGGGTGCAGATCCTCGAGTCGCTCGTGGAAACGATCGCTTACTTCGACGACGCGTCCGAGCCGTTCAGGGAGCGTGGCGATGGCTGGATCGAGAAACGCAACTCACAGGCTTACGCAGGCGCGGCCCGATTCGTCGCACCGGGGGCCGACTCGAACTCGGCGGGATGGCGTCTCGATCGTATCGGGGATCCGCTGATCCCACCGGGCACGTACGATGTGTTTCAGCGAGGCGTCCCGCATTCACGGCTCGACAAGATGGCGAGAGACGCGCCGTTCAAGATTCGAGATCGGAACGGTACGACCCTCGTCCACATCGACCAGTCTCTACCGGCGCCTACGTGGCAGCATCTCGGCGTGTTCGAGTTCGACAACGGCAGCCGAGAGGGAGTGAAGCTCTCGGATGCCGCCGACGGGTTCGTCGTTGCCGACGCGATCCGCCTCATCCGGCGTTACGAGTAACTCGTCACGCCGGATTCTCGTCGCCTGCGAATGAGCCCTATCGCCAGCGGATGAGCATCGTCCGCGGGTGGAACCGCAGGTGATTGCCCTCGGCCGGCTCGGTGTTCTCGTGGATCTTCACGAAGTTCAGATTCACGTGACGTCGCTCCGGCTCGAGCACGATCAGCACCTCGATGTCGTCTTCGAGGCGCGCGATGAACTCGGGGACGCCGCGCTGGTCGACGACGTCGTCGCGAGTCGTGTGCGCGTAGCACCAGATCTCGCACTCGTGCTCGACGGCGAGGGCCTTCAGGTTGCGGAAGTCGACGGGGGCGAGCGTCCGGAAGTCCGGCCAGCCCTGCAGCTCGATCATCTCCGGCTTGAACTCGGCGCGCTCGGCGAGGAACTTCAGCGTGTCCCCGAGGCGTTCGACCGAGAAGCCGCCGGCCTTGTAGGTGTAGATCTGCTTGTGGCGCTCGACCTTCGCGAGGAGCTCGGTGCGATCCTGCAGCCCGAGGCTCTCGGCGATCTCGTGGAACACCTCATCGTCATACGCGCGGATGTCCTGCACGGACTCGTTGAGCGCGACGTGCAGCGTGTTCTTGCCATCCATGGCGTGGTCGATCGCGATCGACGTGAGGACCGCGACCTTGCCCGTGCCGTGGCGGCTCGCGAGCACGCCGATATTACCCTTGCCGAGGCCGCCCTGCATGACCTTGTCGAGGACCCGCAGAGGACGGTTGGAATCGGTGATGCTGGTCATGGGAACTGGCCCTCCTTATTTCGCCTTCTTCTCTCGCTCTTCGCGGTACTTCTCGACGAGCTCTTCCTGAATCTCGCGAGGCGCCGGCGAATAGCGGTGGAATTCCATCGAGAACTCGGCCTTGCCCTGAGTCGAGGAGCGAAGCGTCGTCGCGTAGCCGAACATCTCGGCCAGCGGCACCTCGGCCTCGATCCGGACGAACCCGTCGTCTTCGGTCGTACCGACCAGGACGCCGCGTCGCGAGAGGACCGTGCCGACCATTTCGCCCTGGAACTCGTTCGGACCCTCGATGCTGACGTTCATGATCGGCTCGAGGGGCTGCGGTTTGGCCTTGGGATAGTACTCGCGGAAGGCGCCGCGGCCGGCGGCCTGGAACGCCATGTCCGATGAGTCGACCGAGTGCGCGGCTCCGTCCTCGAGCGTGACCTTGAGAGCGAGCACCGGCGCGCCGATGTACGTACCCTTGTCGAGGATCGAAGCGAATCCCTTCTCGACCGACGAGATGTATTCCCGGGGAACGTTTCCTCCGGTGACGACGCTCTCGAAGACGAAATCGCCATCGTCGGACGGCTCGAGGGTACCGATGATGCGGCCGTACTGACCCGAACCACCGGTCTGCTTCTTGTGGGTGTAGTCGAACTTGACCGGCTTGGTCAGACGCTCGCGATAAGCCACCTGCGGCGCGCCGATCTCGACCTCGGCACCGTACTCTCGCTTCATGCGCTCGACGTAGACATCGAGGTGAAGCTCTCCCATGCCGGAGATGATCGTTTCGCCGGCTTTCTCGTCGTAGTGCGAGCGGAAGGTCGGGTCTTCCTTCGTGAAGCGAGCGAGGGCCTTCCCCATGTTATCGGTGGCCTTGCGGTCCTTCGGATGCACGGCGAGGTGGATCACCGGCGCCGGCACGTGCATCGAGGTCAGCGTGAGGTCGATGTCGGCGCTTCGGAAGGTGTCACCCGAGGCGCAGTCCACACCGAAGAGCGCCACGATGTCGCCCGCGTACGCCTCCTTGATGTCTTCCATCTTGTCGGCGTGCATACGGCCGAGCCGTCCGACCTTGATCTTCTTGCCGGTACGGGCGTTGACGATGTCTTCGCCCTTGCGGATGGTGCCCTGGTAGATGCGCAGATACGTGAGCTGTCCGTAGGGCCCTTCCTCGATCTTGAACGCGTAGGCCAACGCGGGATCGTCGAAGCCGTGCGTCACCGGGACGCGCACGGTCTCGTCTTTCGGGTTGATCGCGTGGTTCTCGACTTCCGTCGGGCACGGCAGGTAGGCCATGACCGCGTCGAGCAGCGGCTGGACGCCGCGATTCTTGTAGGCGGAGCCGACGAACACCGGACAGAATTCGAGCGCCAGGACACCGGCGCGCGTCGCCCGATGGATCATCTCCTCGGTGACCGCGGACGGATCATCGAGCAGCGTCTCGAGCAGCTCGTCGTCGAAGTTGGAGAGCTCCTCGAGGAGCGCCTCGCGCCGGGTCTCGGCATCGACCAGCAGGTCGGCCGGGATCTCCGCCTCGCGGACATCCATGCCGTCGGCGCCTTCGAAGTACATCGCCTTCATCGTGACGAGATCGACCACGCCGTTGTGCTCGGCCTCGAGTCCGATCGGGATCTGCATCAGAACCGCGTTCAGGCGGAGCTTCTCGCGCAAGTGGTCGGTCACGCGGAACGGGTTCGCTCCGACGCGGTCGCACTTGTTGATGAACGCGAGCCGCGGGACGTTGTAGCGGCGCATCTGCCGGTCGACCGTGATCGACTGGCTCTGCACGCCGGCCACCGCGCAAAGGATGAGGATCGCCCCGTCGAGCACGCGCAGCGACCGTTCCACCTCGATGGTGAAGTCGACGTGGCCGGGCGTGTCGATGATGTTGACGTGGTGATCGTTCCACTCGCAGTAGGTCGCCGCCGACGCGATGGTGATCCCGCGCTCGCGCTCGAGCTCCATCGAGTCCATCGTGGCGCCGACGCCGTCCTTGCCGCGCACCTCGTGCATGGCGTGAATACGGTTCGTGTAGAAGAGGATCCGCTCGGTCAGCGTCGTCTTACCCGAGTCGATATGGGCACTGATGCCGATGTTGCGGAGCCTGTCCAGATCGGGCTTCATGATTCCTTCTCCGGGGAGCCGAGCTTGGGAATCCGGTTCACGTCCGGATTCCGGAGCGCGGCCGGTCGGTTTCGATCGCGCGGAAATGGGGAGTTCCGGCGGCTGGCCCGCCGGACACAAACGGTCGAGAATACATCTTCCTCGGTTGTCGCCAAGTGGAAAACGAGCGAAAAACCGTGAGAATTCCGCGAGGAATGGCCACCTGCGGCGTTTCGTCGCGGGGTGGGGTCGCTTGTGGCCCTGGGGACGCGCCGATACAATGGCGCACCTTTCGAGCGGCCCCGGGTTGACGACTCGAGGCCTTGGAAACGAGAGCCCCCATGCCTGACGACACGACCGGTTCCGACGAAGCCTCCGCGATCGACTTCCTGCACGTATCTGCGGATGCCTTCCTTCTGGACACCTTCCGCCTTGGCCGGAAGATCTACGAGACGGGATTCCGCCCCAAGCACGTGATCTCCCTGTGGCGCGGCGGCACGCCGGTCGGGCTGGGGGTCGATGCCTTCTTCCGCACCCGGGGCCTCTTCCTCGACCACACCACCATCGCGACCGAGTCCTACACGGGCGTGCGCGAGCAGGGCGAGGTGGCGGTCAAGGGGCTCGAGCACGTCACCGACGTCGTCTGCCCCGAGGACGGCCTTCTGATCGTGGACGACGTCCTCGAGTCCGGCCGCACGATCGCCAAGGTGATGGAGCGCCTGAAGGCTCGCGCCCGCGCGAACCTGCCGAACGACATCCGCGTCGCGACCGTCCATCGCAAGCCCGATCGGGTCCAGTTCGACGGCCTTCCGGTCATCACGCTCGCGGACTATCCGGGCGACGTGTGGATCGACTATCCGCATGAGCTCGCGGAGCTCGTCCAGGACGACGACCCCGACGATCGACTGATTCGCGAGAAGGATCCCGCGATCTGGGAGATCCTGCGCGGCCCGGTGCCCGAGCCGACGACGGTCGAGACCGATCAGCGATACCTGGCGCCGAGCGCCAACGAGATCCTTCTCGATTCGATACGGCTCGGCCGGATGGTCACGGCGGACGAATCCTTCCGTCCCGACTATCTCGTGGCGCTTTGGCCCGGCGGGATCGACTCCGGCCTTCCGGTGCACGAGGTCTACAAGTACGCGCAGAAGAAGCAGCCCGGACTCAAGGCGCCCGACCACATCAGTCTCACGACGGCGCGCACCCGTACGAGCTACCGATCGGACATCATCGGCATCCATTACCTCGTGGAGCGGATCGAGCGTCATCACAACGTGCTGATCGTCGACACGACCTTCCGGAGCGGTCAGGTCGTCAACGATGTGCTGATGAAGCTGAAGGAAGCGCTGCGCCGGAATCTCGATCTGGGTCGGGTGAGGGTGGCCGCCGTCTATCACAACCCCAACGACCAGTCGACCTGGACCGTGCCGCGCGTGGTCTCGAGCCCGGACTACTACGTGAAGCAGGTCGATCGCGAGATCGTGTACCCGCATAGCGTCGACAAGCTGCACGGGGCCTACGACGAGCTCTCTCACCGGAATCCCGACCTAAGAGACATCCTGTTCGAGCGTTGAATCGGACGGCCGCGAGGCGTTCGACCCCCCGGTTGCCGCTGGGGCGGAAACCGTGTATCTTTGGGGGTTGTTGGTGCTTACCCCCGCTTGAACTCCCGACACCCCCTGGCTTCGGTCCTTCCGACGGGAGAGCCTCTCACGTAATGAGGAGGCGTCTCGCGAGAAGGCCGCGTCTTCGTCAGTTCGATGGCAGAAAGGTGATGGACCCGTGAAGTGGTGGAAGAAGCTGCGCCGCAAGCAGAAGTACGGCGAGGAGATCGTGATCGTCTCCGGCCTGCCGCGGTCCGGCACCTCGATGATGATGAAGATGCTCGAGGCGGGGGGCCTCGAAGCGATGACCGACAACGTCCGCGAGGCGGATGTCGACAACCCGAAGGGCTACTACGAGCACGAGCGGATCAAGGACCTCGAGAACGAGAAGGACAAGTCCTACGTCGCGGAGGCGCGCGGCAAGACGCTCAAGGTGATCTCGTTCCTGCTGAAGCACCTTCCGGATGACAACTTCTATCGCGTCGTGTTCATGACGCGTGACCTCGATGAGGTGGTGGCGTCGCAGAACAAGATGCTCGACCACCGCGACGAGGAGAACCCCATCCGCGACGAGCAGGCCAAGGAGCTCTATCGCAAGCACCTGATCAGTATCAAGGTGCACTGTCGGATGGCCGAAAACTTCGCGTTCCACGAGGTTCACTACCGCAAGGCGCTCGACGATCCGCAGGGCGTCGTGAGCGATCTCGATCAGTTCTTCGAGGGGCGGCTCGACGCGGCGGGGATGGCCACGGTCGTCGACAAGAACCTCTACCGCAACCGCAAGGAAAAGCTCGCGGAGACGGGTTCTTCGACCGGCGAGAAGGGCTGAGACGCACACGACGTCGCTCGACGCGAACGCTGACAGCAGGGAGCCCACTCATGAGTCGGTCGGTCCTGGTGTTCTTGCTTGTCGCTCTCTTCGGATGGGCGGCCTTCGCCTCCGATCCGCCGCCCGACCTGGACAAGCCGTTGAGCCCGTCGGATCGAGCCGCCGTCGAAGCGGCCATCGCCGACGAGCTCATCGAGCGCCACTTCGCCTTCGAGACCGAATCCTTCTGGCTCAACCTGCATCACCTGCTGATGCAGCAGGCCGCGCTCGATCCTTCCGTGACGTTCCGTGGCTCGAAGCTTCCGCCGCATCTCCCCAGGGTCGACACCTCCGGCTGGAGCGAAGAGCATGCGGCCGCCTGGGGCAAGGCGATCCGGTTCTACCTCCAGAAGATGTTCCGTCGGAACGTGCTCTTCGACAACGGCATGCTCGAGATCAAGGAGCGGCTGAAGGGGCTCGGCGAGAACGAGCTCCCGAGTGCGGACGATGCCGGCTTCAACGAGGAGCTGGTCGCGGCGCTCTCAGCCGGTAGCGATGCGTATCGCGCTCGCCTCTGGGAAGACCACAAGGCCCTCAACCGAGCGTTCGTCGAGGAGTTGCGCCCTCGCATGCGCAAGGTCGTCTCCACGCTTCCCCAGAAGCTCACGGCGTCGCTCGGCATGCCCTGGCCCGAGCCGATTCGCGTCGACGTGTGCATCGCGGCCTCCTGGTCCGGTGCGTACACGACTCTCGATCCGCACCACATCTGCGTGGCGAGCATCGATTCGCGCAGCGAAGGATGGCTGGGTGTCGAAGTCCTCTTCCACGAGGCGGGGCACACGCTGATCCGGCGAGTCTGGATCGGCCTCCAGGACGAGTGCCAGAAGCAGGGAAAGGAGCTGCCGCGAGACCTCTGGCATACGATCATCTTCTTCACCGCGGGGGAGCTCGTCCGGCCTTATGCCGGCGAATCGTTCGTTCCGTATGCCGCGGCCGAGGGGCTGTGGGACCGCGCCCCCCAGTGGGCCGATCATCGCAAGGCCCTCCAGAAGACGTGGCCGCCGCTCCTCGAGGGCAAGGTCGACGTCGAGACGGCGATCGCGGCGCTGGTGAAGGAGCTGCCCTAGCCGGCCGGCGGCGTTGACACGCCGTTCGTGCCCGCGTAGCATCGAGCCGTCCCTACCTTCTTGCCGGAGCCCGGAGGATCGCTCATGCGTTGCTGCTGCTGCGGAAAGCTCGGTCGTCTCGTCCTTCTCCTCGCCGCTGTGCTGGCGTCCGCCCTGGTTCTTGCCGTCGCGTTCCTCGTCACCGACGACGGCGTGCACGCGCGGGCCGGATCGTCCGGTCCCGACGTGTTCGTATCGGACATCTTCAGCACGGTCCGGTTCGGAAGCGATCAGGGCATCTCGGCGTACGCGCTCGGCACCCGCTCGTGCAATGCCGGCGACGTACCCATCTCTTGGCAGGCGACCAGCTCGGCGCATCCGGTGAAGGGGCAGGGCCTGTTCCGATACGAGGACGGGCGCTTCGAGATGCTCGGCATGAGCTGGCTTCTCCACGGTTTCTGCGCGCTCGACGTGTCGGGCTGCGGGACATGCACGCCGGCTCCCTGCGATGCGCTCGGCACCGGCTGCGCGACGGAGAACTCCGCGCCGATCCAGGGATCGCAGGCGCAGCTGGGAGGACGCTTCGAGGTGGATGCTTCGACGGGCGCCTTCGTGTTCCCGCCTTCGAGCCCGCCGATCCAGAGCTTGATCGATCGTCGCCTCCAGGTGCGCGAATCCGAGATCGATCCGGCGCTCCATCCCGACGCCGCGTACTTCGTCGAGGCCGTGCAGGTCGCGGCCGACGACGCCGCGGCGGGCAACGGCGGCAACGGCGCGTCGCATCGGGAGGTGACGTTCTCGGCCGCGCCGAACTACGGCATGAGCCTGGTGGGCGCCACGCTCGGCGGGGAGCCCGCGATCCTGGCCTGGGCCGCGATCGATCCCGAGGTGAGGCTCTCGAGGGTCTCGATCGACGCGGACGGAGAGGTTCTCGTGGGCTCGCGCTGCACGCCGAACGGCGACGGCACGTGGCACTACGAGTACGCCGTCTACAACCTGAGCTCGCATCGATCCGTCGGCCGGTTCACGATCCCTCTCCCCGAGGGCCTCGCGATTGCGAACCCGGGCTTCCACGACGTGGACTACCACAGCGGATCGCCGATCGACGGCACCGACTGGGCGCCGGCGACCTCGGCGACGTCGATCGAGTGGTCGACGGCGGCGTTCGGGGACGATCCGAACGCGAACGCGATCCGGTGGTCGACGCTCTACAACTTCCGGTTCGACGCGGCGGCTCCACCGGCGGTCGGCCTGGGGACGCTCGGACTGTTTCGCCCCGGGACGCCGGACGAGGTCGTGTTCGAGGGCTGCATCCCCTCGCCGTTCTCGATCGAGCTTCGCGCCGCGAGCACCGAGGTCCCGCCCGGAGGCGATCTCGAGTTCGACGTGACGGTCACGAACCTGTCGAGCGCATCCGGCTCGACGACGGCCTGGATCGACGTCACGAAGCCGAACGGCCAGCCTTACGGCGGCAACCCGATCGTGGGTCCGAAGGCCGCGACGCTGGGAGCAGGCCGGACGCTGACCCGGTCGATCCGGCTGCGCATTCCCGCCCGGATTCCTCCGTCTGGTCCCTACACCGTGACCGGCCGGCTCGGGGACTTCCCCGCGGGCGCCTCGATCGAGTCGAGCTTCGAGTTCACGGTGGCGACGCCCTGACCGGATCGGGGCCCGGCCGCGGTCCCGCGAGGACGCGGCCGCCCGCACCTGTAACGGAACGAAACACCTCCGGCCCGCGCCCGCGAGCCCTCCCGGGACCGTTCTCGCCCCGGATCTCCCGCCCGAAGATTTTTCCGTGTCGCAAGTACCTCTCCCCGAGGGCGTTCCGGAAAGGTCGGGGACGTCGGGCGGGCTGTGGCACCACCGTTGCTTTTCATGCCTCTCGTCTTCGCGGAGCTGTCGCCGCGGACACTTGGATTCCTGGCCCCGTGTGAGAGAGGAATGTCAGATGATGAAGCAGAAGAGAGTGAGCGTGAAGTGGATGCTGGTGATGGCCGCATTCGTGGGCTTTGCCTTCGCGATGACGTCGCCGGCGCAGGCCCAGTGTACGGGTTCGGACAACCTGGACTTCAACGGAGAGTGCTGTGACATCTCCGAGCCGATCCTGCCGGACTTCCCGGCGGTGAAGCAGGAGATCCAGTACATCTGCTGGCGTCGCTGCGACGTCCAGAAGGTGAAGCGCCTCTGCGTCGACCTCGGTCGTCCGGTTCCGCACGTCTTCCCGAGCGGCGTTCCGGCCGGCTGCGGGATCTACGACCTTCCGGTCCGCACCCGCACCTGTGGCGGTCAGCAGCGCGTCGCCTTCGAGGGCACCGTCCTCGCGACGTACTCGCGAACCTGGTTCGAAGATGCCGACGTCGATGGCCAGATCGACACGCAGGTCTACCGCTTCCTCCTGAACGGTGACCTCCGCGCGAGCGATTTCCTGGTCAACCGCTTCGGAACGAACCCGTGCGTCCCGCAGTCGATCCACTTCTTCGACAACCTGGTCTTCTGGTTTGGCTACATCGACTACCGATTCGACTGCCAGAACGGCTCGGTCGAGGTCGAGTGGGCGCTCGATCACGAGTGCGACAAGTACCACCACAACGAAGACTCGGGTCGTCCGGCGCCTCCCGGCACCGCGTTCAACCCGGCGCGCTCGTTCACCTTCGTCGGTCCGTCGACCTTCGTTCCGACGCTCGGCATTCCGTTCAGCGCGGGGCCGCTTGTCCAGGAGAACACCCGCTCGATCCTGTTCACGGGTCAGCAGCAGCCGGTCGTCTGCTTCCGCGACGATCCGATCCGTGACGGTGTCCTGCAGCCGTTCATCGAGACGTGCGTCTGCACCGACGGTGCGCCGCAGTACGCGATCTCGGAATACGGCGGAACGACGCTCTGCGGCTCGGGCTTCGGCCTCGGCCAGGGCAAGGAGTACGTCCAGAAGAGGCTCGGCTTCTTCGCGAACGCCGCCGGTGAGCCGACTCGCGAGCTTCTGCTGAAGCAGGGCGACCTCATCTTCTTCGACCAGTGCCTGCAGACGACGACGAACGAGTACTTCGAAGGCGTCATCACGCTGAACAACGTCCCGTCGTTCACCATCGACCAGGCGGGTGGTGTGGTCCCCCTCGCGCGGCAGTTCCACGATGTCGGCAGCTCCAACAACGAGGTCTGCGAGCGCAAGAAGGCCGTCCCGCACTACACGTGCAAGCTGATCTGCGGCAACATCCCCTAACGATGCGGATTCCGCATCGCTCTTGCGACGCGGTACCACGCTTCAGTAAAGGCCCGTCCCGGCGAATCTCGTCGGGGCGGGCTTTTTTCGTTATTCTGGACGCCGCTCCAGGGGGGAGCCAGCTGACGGGAGAGTTGCCGGGCCTTGATCTGGAAACGACTGAGCTTGCTGCTGGGCTCCGTACTCGTGAGCCTCGTGATCTCGGAGATCGTCTTGCGCTCGTGTGTTGCGCGGGATGCGTTCCTCGAGCACGCTCCGGATGAGAGCTGGACGGTCCGGCTGAAGTCGAAGACCCGCGAGGAGTCGCCGCACGTCGACGGCCGCTACGGAGACGTGCAGCTCGACCCCGGGCTCGGCTGGCGCATGATCCCGCATCACCGATCCGACGGCTACACGACGAACTCCCGCGGTTACCGGGGATCCGCCGAGTACGCGCTCGGACGCCGGGAGAACGGCCGGCGGATGGTCGTCATCGGAGACTCGTTCACGCAAGGCTTCAAGGTGCGCGACGACGAGACGTACTGCGCACGCATGCGGGAGCACCGGCCCGACGTCGAGATCCTCAACCTCGGAGTCAACGCCTACGGAACCGATCAGCAGCTTCTCCTCTGGAAAGAGGAGGGGATCCTCTACGAGCCCGACGTGGTGCTTCTCGGTTTCTACTTGCCTGACTTCCACCGCAACGCACTCCGCGTGCGCGAGTTCCCGAAGCCGTGCTTCGAGCTCGATGGCGAGGAGCTTCGTCTGACGGGAACGCCGGTACCTCCGCCGGAGGAGGTGCTCGAAGCGTACGCGGCCGAACGTCGCACGCGCCTGCGATGGCTCGATGTCGTCCGCAGCGTGACGCATCGCGCGCGGGAGCGCGTCCGGCCGAGGTCCTTCGAGCGCAAGTCCGCGCTGACCTCGGCGATCGTCCGGGAGCTGAACCGATCGGTGAAGGAGATCGGTGCGCGCCTCGCGATCGTCCTGATCCCGTATCGTCGCATCGGCGAGCGCGAGAGCGATCGACAGATCGTGGCGCTGCTCACCGACGTGACCGCGCGCGAGGGGATCCCGTGCCTGGACCTGACGGAGCCGTTGCTCGAGGTTGCCGCCGAGACGCCGGACGTCGTGCTCTACGATCCCGGGCATGCCCACTGGACTCCGGCGGGGCATGCGATTGCCGCAGAGCACATCGTCCGCTTCCTCGAAGAGGTCGGAGCTCTCTGAGAGGCGCGCGGTGCCGTAGCGTGGCTCGACCGGGCGCCTCGGCGGATCCTCTCGCTTCGTCGATCAGATGCTTTCGTCGTCGAGGGCGCTGACCAGCGACCTGGCCTTGGCCATGGCCTGATTGCCGTCGTGACCCGAGTAGTGGATCACGCCCTTCTCATCGAGCACGTAGAGCGTCGGCCAGCCTCGGATATTCCAAGCCGCCGCGATCGGTCCGCTCGGTCCCTTCGGCCCGTTCCAGAAGCTGCGCCAGTTGAGGTTCTTTTCCTGGACGATCTTTCGGATGGCGTCGCGGTTCCCGTCACTGTTGACTCCGATGAGCGCGAACGGCTTTCCCTGCATCTCTTTCACGAGCGACCGCTCGTGAGGGTACATGGCCCGACAGGGTCCTCACCAATCGCCCCAGAAGTCGAGGAGCACGACCTTGCCCCGATAGTCCGAGAGCTTGAACTCGACGCCGTCGAGATCCTCGCCGACGATGTCGGGTGCGGTGCCGCCGATCACCAGCGATTCGCGTCCGGCGATCAGTCCGTCGACGCGCCGGCGGAAAGAGTCGTCCGGGGTCAATGCGACGATGGCGAGCAGCTCGCCCTTGGCCGCTTCGTACTTGGCCGAGCCGACGGCGTTCGACTTGTCCTCGATCACCGGCGCCAGCCGTGCGAGGATGGCGTGCGCGCGAACGATCGGGGCGTCGGCGTCCTTCTCGAGCTTCGCGAGCCAGTCGTCGATCTTGTCGGCGGGCAGGACGGCCTTCATGCGGGGAAGCATGTCGGCCAGCTCCGTGAGCTTCGGGCTCGTCAGATGGGACGCGAGCAGCGTGTCGACGGCTCGCGTCGTGGCCTTCGTGTCGACGGCGGGGCTGAACCTCATGACGCTCATCAGGAACGGTACCGCGTCTTCGGTCCCGGCGTAGTCCGCGGCGGCGGCGAAGTAGCGTTCGAAGAACGGGCCGATCGGCGGCACCATGCGCGCCATCTTCGGCGCTTCTCCGCGCTCGCGGGCGGCTTCCATCTCCGCGCGCATCTTGTCCGACCACTCCTGGATCGCTTGGTGAACTTCCTTCTCGAGGGCGTTGAAGCGCTCGGTGGCGGAGGGTGGGGATTCGGGGGGCTCGCTCTCGGCTTGCGCAGTGTCGGCCCCCAACGGGACATAGCCGAGCACGAGGCAGGCGAGCAGGACGGCCGTTGCCGTCCGGAAGGCAGGAAGCATGAAGGACTCCTCTCGATTCGGTTCGATCGAGGGACCCTTGTTCGCCCGGGACTCCGTTACGGTAGCCCCCGGGATCCCTCGGTTCAAGACCGCGCTTGCGGATTCGTGTCCGATGCGTCGGGATCCGGGTCGTCCGGTCCGGTGTCGTCGCCGGGCGCTTCGTCGGATTCCTTCTTCTTCTTCGCCTTCTTCTCGCGCTCGTCGAGCTTCTTCTTGCGGTCGGCTTCGTACCTGGGGTGGTACGGACCGTACAGGAATCCTCGGTGCGAGCTCCGGATCATCGACCCCGAGGCGGCCCGCGAGACGTCTCGCGACGGGTCGGAGATGCTGGTCGCGACCTGGCGAACCACGGCGCTCACCAGCGCGCCGATCAGGTGGCCGCCACCGGACGAGCCGCGTCGTGCCGAGCCGCCTCCCGCCCAGATCACCTCGCCGCTTCGCGTGTCGACGAGGCGGCCCGTGATCTGCACCGTCGTGACCGAGGACAGGATGCGATACGACGTGCCCCAGTCCTCGACGGTCAGATACAGAACGGCGTCGGCTCCGAAGACCTCGTTCAGCTTGGAGAGCGACACGGAGTGCATCTCGTACGGCGTCGGCAGGCCGTTGTCGCGCATCATGCGGTCGACGAGCGCGACCGGAAAGACGTAGTAGCCCCGTTCGGCGAGCGGGCGCGTCACGGTCGAGAGGCATCCCAACGAGGCGCCGGCCTCCGGAGAATGATCGAGCGGCGGCAGCACGAGGATCGAAACGGGATCGCTCTCGAGGAACAGCCCGTAGTCGTACGTGTCGACCGACGTGCAGCCGGAGAGGGCGGCGATCGCGAGGAAGACGAGGAGCGTGGTCAGCAGGATCCGGCGCATCATCGCGAGCTCCCCTGGATGCGCTCGACCATGCCGTCGACGAAGACCGTGCTCTCGGGGTACGCGTCCTTCTCGGCGAGGAAGGCCGCGATGGCGGTGTCGGCGTCTCCGTTCATGTAGTGGAGGTACCCCAGGTGCGCGTGCACCCCGGGGGCGACGCGGCGCTCCTTGGCGGCAGCGCGCTCGACGATCGTCGTCAGCCGGTCGATATCGGCGGCTCGATCGAAACCCTCCGGGTCCTCGCAGACGCGGTACACGGATTCCTCGTAGGAACCCCAGGAGTACAGGCCGTCGCTCGCGCAGCCGGCGAAGGTCGTGGCGATCGCGACGAGGGCGACCGCTCGAAGCGCGCGGCTCATCAACCGCGGTCGTCGCCGGCGTTCCACTTGCCGCTCTCCAGATCGCTCACGAGCTTGTTGACGGCGTCGGTGATCGACAGGTTCAGCACCTTGCCGTTCAGCGTGGCGTCGTACTCGGCGGTGCTTCCGAAGCCGAGAACCTCGCGATTGCTGAGCGTGTACTCGCCGGCACCCTGAACGGAGTGGATCACCTCCGTGGTTCTCGTGTCGACGACGTTGATCGAAACCTTGCTGTAGGCGAGCTGCTTCTTGCCGCGGCCGAGGATGCCGAAGAGCTGCTTGTCACCCGTCGTGCGTCGGCCGAACTCGGTGACCTGGCCGGTGAGGAGGACGCTCGCTCCCTGGATCTGAGAGGACACACCCGAGAGCTGGTTCTCCTGCTCGATCATGGAGAGATTCTCGCGATCGAGCACGCGGAAGCGATTCGTGTTCGAGAGGTGCGTCTTCAGGATCGTGCGCGCCTGGTTGCCGAGGCGATCGTCGCCTTCCGAGAACAGGCCGCGCATGTAGGGGGAGTTGTTGGTGAAGCGGCCGATCGAGATCGGCTGGCGCTCGCCGGCATAGCTCGTGCCGGCCGAAGTGACGGTCGGCGTGTCGACGGTACGGCTCTTCTCCGAGGCGCAGCCGCCGAGGCCGAGGATCGCGATGACGGCCGCGATGCCGATCCACCACGACCGCGAGATCGATTCCGATCGCATGGAAAGCTCCTTCTGAATGGGGGTGGACCGCTCACGCCTGGACCCGCCCACTGTAACTCCGCGCGCGCCTCGGTTCAGGATCCGGGCTCGCCGAAGTCCGGCATCTCGGTGTAGAACGCGGGCGGACGGATATCCGTGACGCAGCTGATGTCGATGCCCTCGGGATCCGCGCTCGCGACGAAGTCGGCGAGGATGGCGTCGAGACACTCGAGATTCGACAGCCCGTCGGGCAGGTGCGGCATCCAGGGAAGGACGACGTGCCGACTTCGGGAGAGCGTCGATGCGACGAGCTCGGCGAACCGCGGCGGCGTGATCGGGTCCATCCCGCCCGAGAGCAGCAGAACGGGGACGTCGGAGACGACCGCGTCGCCGAATCGTTCCGGGAGCTCGCCGCGCGGCCAGATACCGGCGGCGGCTCGCAGCCGGTCGATGCGATATCGCCCGGCAAAGGTCCCGGCGGTCGCGGCGGCGATCTCGGACTCGTCGATGAGAGGCACGTCCTCGGTGCCGAGGATCGAGAGGTAGGTCCCCTCGGCGAGGAGTGGCTTCCCGTCGGAGGTCGTCGCCTCGGACGCGACGGCGATCGTCACGAACGGTGCGAAGTCGCCTTCGAACGCGCGATGGATCAGAAGCGGCGCGATTCGCTGGCCGTCGGCGAACGCGAGAAGCGAGCGAATCTTCTCCGCGAACACGTCACGCGTGATCGTGAGGGTAGTCGGCTCGCCGGTTGCCGGATGCGGGATCTCGACGACGGCCGCTTCCCGACCGAGGCGTTCGAGCAGCTCCGGGAGCTCCGCTCGCACGCGAGGAAACGCCCGACGGCAATCGGGATCGTTCTCGCAGGCGTCGAACACGCGGTCGATCGCGGCATCGGCGTCGCGGGCGAAGCTGAGCGGCATCTTCATGGCGGTGGGGGCGCATCCCATCAGCACCGCGCATCGAGACGATTCGGGATACCGGCGCAGATAGACGAGTGCGACGCGCGTCCCGTACGAGAGCCCGAAGAGGCTGAGGCTCTCGTATCCGAGCGCGGCGCGGACGTCCTCGAGATCGTCGACGCAGATCGGAGTCGTGTACTGCGTGAGGTCGGACTTCGTGAGCAGGCGCTTGCGCTCGTGATCGAGGCGATCGACCGGGTACGGGTCCGTGAAGTAGCTCTGCAGATCGTCCGGATCGGGTCCGAGCTCGAGATGAAGCGGGCTCGACCGCCCGGTGCCGCGCAGATCGACGAGCAGCACGTCGCGGTGGGCGCGAATCGCCTGCCATTCGCCGCCGTCGGTGAACGAGCGCACGCTGTTCGTCGCGGCGAGACCGGGGCCGCCCTCGAGGAACACGAGCGCGTCGGCTTCGGGCTCGGGCGAGAACGACGGCACCACGATCACGTTCAGCGTGAGGGTCCGGCCTTCGCCCATCTCGCGGTTCTCGAAGACCTCGACCGTGCCGCCGAGAACGAGCTCATCGACCCCCTCGATGCGGACGAGCTGGAGCGGCAGGCGTTCGAGCGCGGCCTCGAGCTCGGGTGTGTCGGCCACCAGCGGCGGCGGCGCCTTGGGCAGCGGTACGCATCCACCCGTCGAGAGCGCGATCACGAAGACGAGCGCCGGCAGGGCGCACCAGGATCGAAGGCCTGGATTCGTTGAGGCTACGTGCATCCCGGCAGTATGGAACGGATCGCCTGTCGCGCAACCCCTGTCAGTCTCGGCGAGCGACGAACGGGCTCGCAGGCAGTCCGAGGGCGTTCTCGAGATTCGCGTCCTCGGCGTTGTTCAGCCACGCGTATCGCACGGCGCGCGGGCTTCGCACCTTCGAGCACGTGATCACCACGCTCTCGCCTCGGATCGAGGCCTTCGCGGGATGAAAGACGCCGTCGGCTCCGGCCGCTTCGAAGGTGGCGAGGGATCTCGTGCCCTTGCGCCGCGTCAGCTCGGAACCGTAGAGATCGAAGTGGGCGTGAACGGCGCTGCCTCGGAACTCGGCGCGCGCGAAGATCGGACCGCTGCGCACGACGTCCGGTTTCTCGTACAGGTCGGCGAGCGCCCACCGCGCGAGGCGCGCCCCGACGTCGTGCTTGTTGCGCGGGTGGATGTCGTCCGCTTCGCCGAGGTCGAGCGTGACGGCCATGCCGGTGCCCGGGATCGCGCGCATCGTTTCGAGCTGCGCCTGACGAACCACCGGGTAGCGCCACACCGTGTGCTTCTCGTTGTTCGTGAAATTCGGGAGCTGGACGAAGTAGAACGGAAGCCCGGCCTCGGATCCCTCGAGCGTCTTCAGGTCTTCCGACACCGTGAATGCGCGCCGCCAGTCCTCGATCACGGCACCGAAGAGCGTGCGATACGCGTCGCCCCGCGGCTGGATCGCGTTGTTCTCGCCCTGGTACCAGATCACGCCACGGATCGCGAGCTCGCGCAGCGGCCAGACCATCCCGTTGTAGAGGTTGGCGGGGCGATGCTGCGCGGGCATGGCCTTGCGCTCGGTCAGGAGCCGCATGCGCCACTCGCCGGCGAGCGAGAGGGGCTTCCCGCTCTCGACCGCGGGAGCGATCCGCATCGTGGCCGGGTCGCCGTGGAACCCGCCGCCCCCGCCGGTGTCTTCGACGCGAACGGCGATCACGGCCTTGCCGGCGCGAACCGCATCGGCCGGAACGGTGTACTCGCGCGGCGCTTGCCAGTTGTTCGTCGCCCCGATCCGCACGCCGTTGAAGTACGTGACGTCATTGTCGTCGATGGGCCCGAGGTGGAGCGAGAGCGCTCGGCCCGCCCACGATCTCGGGATCTGGATCTCGCGGCGGAACCACATCATGCCGTCGACATCGTGCCCCTGGGATTCGATCGTGCCCGGGGCCTGGATCTTCAGCCAGCTCGACGTGTCGACGTTGTCGGAAGTGAACTCCTTCGCGTCGATGGCGGCGACGTTGTAGAGCTCGTCGTATCGTTCGAGGAACGGCTGCGCTTCGGGAAGCGACGCGAGCGTCTCGCGACTGACCCATGCTTCGGCGCTGCTCCCGCCCCAGCTCGCGTGGACGAGCCCGATCGGAACGTCGATCTCGGCGATGATCGATCGGGCAAAGTGATACGCCACCGCCGAGAATCTCGCGACGGTATCGGGGGAGGCCACGAACCACTGGCCGCTGCAATCGCGGGCCGGCTCGTGCGTCGCTGACTGCGGCGCGATGAACATCCGGATGCGCGGCTCGTCCGCCGACGCGATGAACTCCTCGGATCGCGACGAGGCGCGGATCGGCCAGTGCATGTTCGACTGACCCGAGCAGAACCACACGTCCCCGAAAAGGACGTCGTCGAGCTGGATCGTCTTCACGGGCGTGGCCACCGAGACGCGGGTCGGTTGGTCGGAGGCGCTTCGCGCGGCGAAGGTGGCTTCGAACCGGCCGTCGTCATCAGCACGGACCGACTGGCGGTCGTTCCCGATCGAGACGCGGACTTCCTTGCCCGGCGCGGCGTAGCCCCAGATGCGGACCGGCACGTCGCGCTGCAGGACCATCGAGTTGCTGAAGATCCGCGGAAGCTCGAGTTCGGCCGCGGTTGCCGGGGCCGTGCCGAGCAGGAGACCGAGCCACAACCCAAAGAGCACGCGCATTGTCATCATCCTCGTGATCAGGTCCTGGCCGGGGTCCTCGGAAGTGGCCCCGCGCCGATTTCGTTCGCCCGTGATCCTACCCGCCGGCCTCTCGGCTGCCCAGGCCCCGTGACCGGTTCGTGCGAGTTTCCGAGAGCCGCTCTTGACAAACTTCTACGTCTGTAGAAAATACTGCTACGGATGTAGAAGTTTGCCGGATCGCCCGTCGGAGTGCTCGCCAAATGCACCTGAGTGAAGCCGAGTGGAAGGTCATGCGGATCCTGTGGGATCGCCACCCCGCGACCGCCCGAGAGGTCCTCGAGGATCTGGAGGCGGAGACGGGCTGGGCGTACACCACCACGAAGACCATCCTCGCGCGGCTCGCCGACAAGGAGGCGGTCTCGGTCGAGATGCGCGGCAACACGAGCCTGTACCGTCCCCTCGTCACGCGGGACCTCGCGCGGAAATCGGCGGTGCGCTCGCTGGTCGATCGGGCGTTTGACGGCACCCTCGGATCGCTTCTGCATCATCTGATCGACGAGGAGAAGCTCTCGACGCGCGACCGCGCCAAGCTCCGCGAGATGCTCGACGCCGAGAGGCGCACGCCGCGATCTCGCGGGAAGGCGGGCTCGTCATGAGCGTCCTCCACGACATGGCATCCGGATGGTGGGACTGGATCGCGCCGGTCTCGCTCCAGGTCGCCCTTCTCGCGGTCGTGGCGATCGCCGCGGATGGATTGCTGCGAAAGACGACGTGGTCGTCTTTGCGGTCGGCGCTGTGGTGGATGGTCCTGCTTCGCTGCTTCCTGCCCGCGAGGCTTCCGTCGCCGTTCGGACGCGATGCGGGTTGGGTGCCGACGTCGCTGACGGAGATCCCTCTACTCGGAAGCGCGACCGGTGCCGCGGGTGCCGAGCCGAGCGATCCCTTCGTCGGCACGTGCCTGTTCGTCGCGTGGCTCGTCGTTGCGATCGCCCTTTCGGTCGCCGGCCTGCGGCGTGCGTTCTCGGCCCGCCGGGCGCTCCGGCGGTACTCGCGTCCGGCATCGTCCTCGCTCGGTGAGGCGGCCGCTCGAATTGCCGGCCGATTGCGACTGCGGCGCGTGCCGGCCGTCCGCGTCGGCGGGGCGGTGCCGAGTCCGCTCGTTTGCGGAGCCCTGCGTCCGACGATCTACCTGCCGACCGAAGATCTCGAAGACCTCGAGCACGTCCTTCTCCACGAGCTCGCGCACGTTCGTCGACGGGATCCGTTGCAGGCCGCGATCGCCGTCGCCATTCAATCGATCCTCTGGTTTCACCCCGCGGTGTGGATCGCCAGGACGCGCCTGTCGGTCCTCCGCGAGCTCGCGTGCGATGCCACCGTCGCGTCCGTCCTCGAAGATGAAACGCCGGAGTACCGACACGCGCTGCTGCGTCACGCGTGTCGTGCGCACGGTCTGCTCGATGGGCCCGGCCCGCGTCCCGTGCTCGGCGAGCTCGGGTTCCTCGGCAAGGGGAGTCGGATCGTCCGGCGGCTCGAGATGCTGGAGCGACCGACGCTCGGCCGCGGGCTGCAGCGACGGCGACGGATCTCGACGACGCTCGCGATCCTTGCGGCTCTCGCGCTGTTTCCCGCCGCGCCGCGCGAGGGGGTGACGATCGACGACCTCGAAGCGTTCGTCGCCGACGAGAAGTCTCCGGCCGGCTGCCTCCACCATCGTTACGCCATCCTCAAGAAGCTCTACGAGAGCGAGGATGCATCGAAGTAATCACGCTCGTCATTCGACACGCGCCCGACGCTCGTCGGTACGTGTCCTCCGAAACACGAGTCGAAGGAGAGAAACGATGACCAAGAAGACCTGGACGGCGTTTGCCCTCGGCGTGATCGCCACCACCGCCTTGTTCGCCCTTGTCGCCACCCCTCGAACCACCGTCCACGCGGACGATCAGCCCGACGGGCAGGCGCTCTTCGAGATGATGCAGAAGGCCAAGCGCTACACCGAGCCGAGCGCGATGCACAAGGTGCTCGAGCGCTTCATCGGAACCTGGGAGACGAAGACCTCGTTCGTGATGGCCGGGCAGAAGACGCCGCCCGAGCCGGGCGTCGCGAAGATCGACTGGCTGATGGAAGGGCGCTGGCTGAAGGTCGAGTCGAAGGGCAGCCTGATGGGCCGTCCGATCGACGGCTTCTCGATCATGGGCTACGACAACTTCAAGATGAGCTTCGTCACCACCGCCGTGCAGACGATGGACACGTCGATGGTGCGGATGGAAGGCGACCTCGATCCGGGCGGCGACATGCTCATCATGTACGGGACGCTCGACGAGTACACGACGGGCGAGCACGACAAGATGGTGAAGCAGGTCTGGCGGATCGAGTCGAAGGACCGCATGGTCGTGGAGATCCACGACCTGCCGATCGGCGCCAAGAATACGCAGGTCGTCGACGTGACGTACACGCGGAAGAAGTAGCTTCGGCGCTTATGGCCCGGGCAGGCTCATTGCCCTGGCATGCAGGGAGCGACGACCCGTCTCGTGCTCTCGGAAAGCGTCCCCCCGAGGTCGCGGATCCGAGCGACGTAGCGGCGGGTCGTCGCGGCGTCGCCGAGCCGGCAGTGGATCATCGCGAGGTATTCGTACGATTCCACGTGCGCCGCATCGATCTCGAGAGCCCGCTCGAACGCGGCGATCGCTTCACGCGGTCGATCGAGCTTGAGCTCGGCGCGACCCGTCAGGAACGCGGGCGTGGGGTCGCTCGGCGAGCGTTCCATCGAGCGGCGGAAGCTCGCCGCCGCATCGGCAAAGTCGCCGCGCTCGAAGTACACGCGCCCGAGGTTCTCGTCCAGCGTCGGGAGCTCGGGATCCATCGATCGCGCGTGCTCCAGGGACGCCGCGGCGGCCTGGAGCTGGCCGTCCTCCGCGAGGTAGCGCCCGAGGAACAGGTGCGTCCTTGCCGCATTCGGAGACGTCGCGGCGGCGTTTTGCCAGAGCGCGAGCGGGCGGGCGTAGTGCCCGTCGTGTGCGAACGTCAACGCGGCGAAGCCGACAACCACAGCCGCCGTCGCGGGGAGGATCGCCTTCTGCGTCGTCGACACCGGGATCCGGGACGGCGACCGATGCGCGATCGCGGCGATCAGGAAGCCGATCATCGTGACGTACATGCGGTGCTCGAAGTGGAGGCCCTCGGCCGCAGATTCCTGCATCACGAGGCCCGGCAGCAGGAAGAGCGCGATCCATCCGATGCCGAGGGCCGTCGAGAGGAGCGTGGCGCCCGCCGCCCAAACGGCTGCCGCGCCGAGCGCGATGCCGGCGATCCCGAGCCCGATCGACTGGTCGGCGGCGACCGGATAGGTCGAGAGCCCGAGGGGTAGCGCGACCTTGCCGAGAAGCGGCATCGAATGCGGAGCGTGCGAGGCGATCGAGCCGAGCGCCATGGCCGGATCGATCGGATCGACGGCGGCCGATCGAAGGACGAACCAGAGGCCGAGCGCCACGATCCATCCCGCGTAGATGCCGAGGTCGGCCGGCGTCCGCCACGAAGGGGAGGCCGGAGCCACCGAGCCGCGCGGAGTCGACGTGACGAAGCGGAGGGCCAGCAGCGCGACGGGCAGGACGATCGCGGCTTCCTTCGTGAAGAGGGCGAGCGCGAACAGGGCGAGATGCGCGGCAGCGTTTCCCGCCGTCGGTCGCTCGACGTGGCGCAGATACGCGAGCGCGCTCGTCAGGACGAAGACGGCGAGCAGGGAGTCGTTGCGGCCCGGGATCCACGCGACGACCGAGGCCGCGAGCGGATGGGCGGCGAACAGGCAGGCGCCGATCGTCGCGCGCGAACGCGAGCCCCCCAATCGAAGGAGGAACCGGAACAGGGCGAGCGAGGCGCCGAGATGGAGCGCCAGGTTCGTCCAGTGATAGGCCGTCGGCGAGGTGCCGCCCCTCTGGAAGTCGAAGAGGTACGAGATCGTGAGGATCGGACGGTAGTAGCTCTTCGCGTCCGTCGGTCGTGCGGCGAAGAGGTTCCGGCCGAAGGCCTGCCCCACGTTCGAGACGTCGGAGAGAAAAGCCTGATCCTCGACGATCAGCGCGTCATCGTCGAGGTTCACGAGCTCGAACGACGGAGTCCTCGCGTGCGGCAAGAGAGCGGCGAGAGCGATCCAGACGTACGGGCGCCACCCCTCGAGGCTCAGCACGGTCGGGGCGAGCGCACGTCGCGCGCGGCTCGTTCGGGAATCGAGTGTCGGATCGGCATGGCGGCCACAGGATACGGCAACTCCCGGGGCCGCTCAAGCCGGTTCACGATCCGGCTTCCGGGTCCTCGGTGTACGCGATCAGACGGAGGTGCCGGAAGAGGTCGTTCTCGAAGTCCCGCGGATCGACGAAGCGCTGGTGGATCCAGTCGTCCAGGGTCGCGATCGCCTCCTCGACGTCGGGGACGTCCGGGAAGTGCGACACGAACCGGAACATCGCCTCCCACGAGGGCGGTGCGAACACGCGCGTGTCCGGATCGACGTCCTCGTAGCGCAGGCCGTATCCTTCGGCCTCGCACCATCGGCGCACGTGGAGCGCGCATTCGATGTGACGGGGCGAGAGCTCGTACTTCCCGATGCCGTGCTCGAGCTGATCGAGCGACGTCGGGTCGAAGGGCGTCTCGGTCTCGCGCAGCGTGGCCGCGAGTGCATCGTGCTCATCCTGGCTCCAGGAGTACCGCTTGGCGATCTCCTCGAGCCGCTTGGTGATGACGTTGTCGGGAGCGTGCGGGGAGTCACCCGCGGTCTCGGTGGCGAGCTCGTCGGGAGCGACCACCGGCGGTCGGACCATCCGATCGATGAGCAGGCGGACGCGCGATTCGAGCACTTCCGGCAACCGTTCGTCGGGTGCGACGAGGGCGCGGAGGACGCGGGCTGCACTTTCGAGTCGGCCTCCGGAGATCGGCGATGCCGGTCCGGCGTGCTCGGCTCCCACGAGAAGAAGCGAGATCTCGAGCGCGAGGCGAAGATCGGTCTCAGCGCGCTCCACGATGCGCACCAGCGTGCGAAGCGATCGCGCGTCGGCGTCGGGCGTTCCGAGCGACGCGAGCTGACGGCCCACGATGTCGGAGTCGCCGCTCTGGATCAGCGCGTGGACCCACGCGCGCCACGGACGCTCGTCCCCGTCGAGCTCGGGAGCCACTCGGCTGCCGAGTGCGCGTGCGAGGCGCGTCGCGGCGGCTTCGAGCGTGCGCACGTCGATGTTGAGCAGGCTCCAGCGCGCGAGGTACCGACGCACGGGCGACTGCAGTCGAGGAGATCGGCTCAGCTCGCCGAACGTGTCGGCCAGCTCGATGAACGTCCAGCTCGGATCGAGCGGCGTGGTCTCGTGACCGAGCTCTTCGCCCGCGTCGTCGACGAGGGAAACGTGCAGTCGATCGGCGCCGAGTCCGAGAAGCACGTGCAGCACCGGCTCGTCGGCGTAGGTGAGGAACGGGTTCTCGCCGCAGCCGAGCTGGAACGCGAGCTCGTACGTGCCCGTCGGAGCCACGGATCGGAACCGCTCCTCGGCGGCGTGATCGATCTCGTAGAAAGGCCGGTCGAGCTCGTAGGAGCAGCGATCGAGGCAGTGATCGACGAGGTCGCCGAGCCTCATGCCGGCGGCGTGAGAGCGTTCGACGATCGCGGCGAGCGGCGACGGTTCACGGCGTCGGGTGCGAACAGCGGGATTCTCGTCGGTGCGCCGGACGGATCCGGAGCCCGGGTCGGCTGGGTGTGTCATCTCGTCTCCTCGGATCTCCTGGCCGTGCAGGGCGAGCACGGGTTGACCCCTATCGGCATTCGCCCGCCCCGACCTGAGGAGCAAAAACGCTCGGGCGCGAGGGCCTCTCGTTCCGATAGATTCGCGGTACGGGTAGGCCCGTCTTGAAGCGCCGAGTGAGGGCTGCGATAGTTGGAGAAGATGGTTTCTCTGCGAAGGAAGCTGCTGTTTTCGTGCTGTATCGTGCTCGGGCCCTTCGTGCTTGCGGAGGTCGCCCTGCGGATTGCGGGGTTCGGAGCGTCGGGATTCGCGGCACCGCCACCGGTACGCTTCCACCGGGTCGACCTGAGCGCGGATCATGTCGAGGACTACCTGCACGCCGACCCCGAGCTCTTCTGGACGCTCCGTCCGGGCGCGAATCTTTGGCGTAGCGCCGGCAAGGCGTTCGAGAGGGTGAACGATCACGGCCTTCGCGGCTGGAGCCTCGCGCAGCCGAAGCCCGACGGCGTGCGGCGAGTCGCGGTGATCGGCGACTCGTGTGCGTACGGATTCTCGGTGGAGCTCGGCGCCACGCTGGCGTCTCGCCTCGAGCGCCTGCTGCGGGGTGTCGGTGTCGAAGCCGAGATCGTCAACGGCTCCGTGCCCGGTTATTCGAGCACGCAGTTCGTCCGACGCTTTCGCCGCGACATGATCCCCTACGAGCCCGACGTGCTCCTCGTCTATGCCGGGCAGTGGAACGACTTCACGCCCGCGACGGGGCTTCCCGACCACGAGGTCCCGACGGGCGAGGCGACGGGCCTCGCGCAGGAGACCGCTCGCTTCGGCGGGATCCGGGTCCTGCAGGCCGGATCGGCGTTCGTGGCGCATCTCCGCCGGGCTCGTCAGCAAGCGCACATCGATCGCGTCGAGAGGATCTTCCGGGAAGAAGGCCGCGTCGCCACCGGACCACGCGTCCCGATGGAGCAGTTTCGCGCCAACCTGGTCACGCTCGTCGAGGAAGCCCGCGCGATCGGCGCCCATGTGTACTTGCTGCCCGGGCCGGTGCCGTCGTCGACGGAAGCGAAGTTCGAGGACGTGAAGCGCTACCGCGATGTCGTGCGCGAGGTGTCGGAGGAGCTCGACGCTCCTTACATCGATGCGATCGACGCGCTGCGCGCGCGCGACGAGGACGCGATGTTCTACGACTGGGTGCATCCGTCGTCGCACGGGCACGGGGTTCTCGCGCGCCTCGTCTTCGAGCGATTCTGCGAGGACGCGATCCTCGGGCTCGAGGCGGGCGATGCCGAGGCGGCCGGGGCCGTGGGAATCCTTCATCGGAGCTTCGACGGTGCCGAGTGGGACGCCGATCTCGAGGCCGCGCAGTGGACGCCTTCCGATGGGGAAAGGGTCGGGACGCGGCGCGAGCTCGCGATGAGCGTGCCGGGCCGCGCGACGTTCCGCGCTTCAGGCGGGCACCGTCGTTGCACGCTGCAGTCACGCTTCCGCTGGACGGGAGCCGGTGCGGTCCGCTACACGGTCCGCGTCGCGATCGGGAGCGAGCCTCCGACGATCGTCGCTTCCGGGTCGGTGGGCGATGAGTCGTCGCGGCCGCGCTTCGTCGCCTACATCGAGAACCGAGATGCGTCGCATGTCCGGGTCGAGCTCGCGGTCGAGCCGGTGGACGACGAGGCGGCCACGGGCGGGCGATTCGTGTGGTCCGAGCTCGAATGGCTCGAGCTTCCCTGACGAGCGGGGAGTCGATTCAGCGACGGACGATGAGCAGCGGCCCGTCGACCTCGACCATGCGTTCGGCGAGCTCGAGGTCGTCCGGCGTCGAGATCTCGATCCAGCCCCCGTCGACGAAGATCGGCTGGACGCGCGCGCGATCCGCGATCAGGCCGCGGAGCAGATCGATCAGCTCGAGCTCGGGGTACGTCCGCTCGCTCAGGAGCCGGGCGCCGTCGGAGAACACTTCGCGCTCGCGGTCCAGGAGCTCGAGGGCGTGCGCGAGGCCTTCGCCGCGGAAGGCCGCGAGCCCGATGAACCGGCCCTCGATCTCGTCGAGGTTCGGCGCGGGTCCGCCGAGCGAGGCGAGGTTCCCGTTCTCGTCGAGGGTGAGCTGCTCGGCGACGGCCGCGACGTCGTCGTATCGAAGCTCGAAGTACTCCTGCCACGCGCGGTCGACGACCACGGCGATGTCGGCCTCGGCTGCGTGCAGCGCCTCGAGGACGTCAGGGTTGTAGACGATGTTGCCGTAGGACGTCACGAACCCCGATCCGAAGTAGGGCTCGGCGCACAGGAGCGTGAGGATCTGGCCGGTGCTCGAGAAGTCGGGATTCTCGAGAACGAGCTCGCGCGGAACGTCGAGTTGATCGACGCGGTAGCCGCCGACGACGCGGATCGACGACACATCGGCCTCGCGCGCGGCAGCGAGCTGCCACTGGATGAGGGATCTTCCGGCAAGGCGAACCATGCACTCCGGGCGATCATCGGTCAGCGGCCGGAGTCGTTCGCCCGCGCGGTCGGCGAGGACGATCAGAGGCGGTGTCATCGGACCGACGAATATAGCAACTTCCCCCGGCGCGGTTTAGAATCGGTAATCATGCAGGGTTCGCGATCGATCCGGGACACGAGAGACCGCACATACGCCTTCATCCTCGCGTACGGCGTGGCGGTGCTGCTCCTCGAGCTCGCGCGACACTGGCCGACCGACTGGAACCAGGGGCCGTTCGCGTTCGGACTGTTCCTGTACCCGCTCGGCGTCGCCTGCTTGCTCGCGATCGGCCGTCGTTTCCGCCGGATCCTCGCCGACCGGTCGCTCCTCCTGGTATCGCTCGCCACGGTCGGCTATCTGGCCTTTCGAACGCTCGTGCCCGCCGCTGGCTTCGTGTACGCGTCGCTCGCGATCGGCTCGGCGCTCTACTGGTATCGCGTGGCTCGGCCGCAGTGGGTGCTCGATCGTCCGACGATCGACCGGGAGCCCCGCGCCGCTTCGTCCTCGATGGCACCGCTCTCGAAGCCTCATCGCCCGAGCCGAGGTCTCGTCGCCCCCGCCCGGCGCCGCGCCCGATCGGCCGGGCAGACGGCACCGATCCGCGACGCGGGGTACTGCCTGCGGTGCTACGCGCCGCTTCGCGAACCGGGCGCGCGCGACGTCTGCCCGTCGTGCGGCTTCGTGAACATCGCGGCGATGCGTCGCGTGTACTGGACACGAGAGCCGAAGCTCGTCGGACTCGAGACGACGATCAAGTGCGTCCTCGGTCTGCTCTGCGTGCTGCTTTCCGTCGGCGCGGTGCTCACCGGAGGGGGTACACCGGCCGGAGGGTTCGCGCTGGCGGCGCCGGTGATGATCACGGCGATCCTGTGGCCGACGGTTTCCAAGATCACGCAACACGTCGCCTACCTGAACGGACGGATCTTCTGGTCGATCGCGTTCGGACTGCTGTCGATCCCCGGTGTGGCGGGGCTCTCGCTGGTGCCCGTCCTCATGCCGGTGCTGTTGCTCTTCGGGTACCGGCAGATCGACGGTCGCGCCGAGACCGTGCTGATCCTCGCGGGCATGGCGGTGTCGTTCGTCCTCTTCTGGGTGGCGCTGCTCGGTACGCCGAAGCTGCGTCGCTGGAAGGCGAGGCGCATCGCGAGCGGAGGATGGACTCCCGCTCGCAACCGGCCCCCCGTCGCCGTGCCTACTTCGTGAGCTCGATCGGCAGCTCCGCCAGGAAGAGCCGACCGATGTCGCGACGCGCGTGGTATCCCTCGAGGAGCGTGCGGGCGCTCGGCTGCACCTTGTCCGAAAACAGGCGCTTGCCTCCGAGCGTCACGCGGACGTTGCGCTTCCAGTCGATCGCGTCCGCATCGAGGAGCAGGGTCACCTTCAGCACCCCGTCGGCCTTCAGGCTGAAGGCGTTGCGCCCGCGCTTCGCCTCGACCCATCCGGTGGCGTCGAAAACGGCCTTGTGCGCGGCGCTCAGCTTCGATTCCTCGGAAGCCGAAGCGCGGTAGCCGGGGATGCGAAGGCCCGCGCCCGGACGATGGACCTCGCCGTTCACCGCGTCGATCCGAAGCCACGCGCCTTCGGTGCGCGCGTCGGCATGGGCGGCGACGACGATGCGATCGGGCGACGCGTCGCGGCGCGCGGCCATCATGGCGTCGGCGGCGGCGGGAAGATGCTCGAGCAGCAGGTCGTGACCGCGCTCGGGATCCTCGACATAGGTGACGTCGGCGCGGATCTTCTTCGTCAGATACTCGACGCCGTTGCGCACGGCGATCAGGAGCCGCTCGTCGTCGTTCGCGCCATTGAGGATGTAGACGGACGGATCGCCGAGGTTGCGGAGCATCCCGAAGTAGTGCGCCCGCGGAGCGCCGGTGACGGGCTGCACGCCCGCGAACAGGCCGGGGTGGTGCACGGCGACGTCGAACGTCGCGTGACCTCCGCGCGACCAGCCGGACAGGATCACCCGATCCGGATCGACGCGCACGCGTCGCTTCACGTCGGCGAGGACCGAGAGGGTCAGCGCTCGCTCTTCGGGAGTGAATCCCCACCCTCGGGAACGATGGCTCTCGTGGGCGGTGGGACAGGCGAGCACGAAGCGATGCTTCGCGGTCTCCTTGCGGAGGAACTGCGCGCAGTCGTTGCCGCTTCCGGACGTACCGTGCATCGCGATCCACAGCGGCCACTCTTGCGCAGGGTCGTAGTCCTCGGGGATGACGAGGACATAGCGGCTCGTGAGATCCGTGCCGGCGATGGCGACGTCGATGTCGTGTCGGCCCGGGGTGAACGGCTCGCGCGGCTCGGCGTCGAGGCGGATCAGCTCCTCGCGCAGGTCGTCGACGGGAATCGCCTCGAGACCCTCGAGCAGGGGGGCGCGCTCCTCTTCGGTGGAGGCCTCGAGATAGCGCCTCAGCTCGGCTTTCCAATCCCCCTGGGAGTCCTCGGGATCCTCGGTTGCGCGGGCCACCTCGGCAAATGCGAGGAGGCAGAAGAGGGCGATCCCTCGAACGGCGAGCAAGAAAGGGTTGGAAATGGCCAAGGAAACTCGCTACTAAAGGAGAATAAGGGGAAGATTGGGGATGTCGAGTTTTACGCTCCGCGTGGGAACAACCTTGGCCCGTTAGTGTTACTGATTCTCCGGTGGTGAGCTCGTTGAGCTCTCTCGCGAGGCTAGCCGAATCGCCGGACATCAGCAACTGGGAATATTACGGGCCAGGGAAACGGCGCGGCATGACGCTCGACGCGACTCACCATCACGATCCGACCGAGGAAGCCTACGAGCTTTTCCACCTCTACCAGACGGCCCCGGTCGGCCTCGCCCTCATGGATCACGATCTGCGGTTCGTGCGGATCAACGAGCGGCTCGCCGAGATCAACGGCGTTCCGGTCTCGGGGCACATCGGGCGTACGCTTCGTGAGGTCATCCCGGACATCGCGCAGCAGGTCGAGGAACGCTATCGGGCGGTGCTCGCGAGCGGCGAGCCGGCGCTGGACTTCGAGGTCCGGGGGACCACGCTCGCGGAGCCCGAGGTCGAGCGATGCTGGCTCGTCAGCTACTACCCGTTCCGCGATCCGCGCGGCGAGATCGTCGGCGTCAGTACCGTGGTGCTCGACATCACGGATCGCGACCGAGCGGAGCGCGGGCTGAAGTCGAGCACGGCGGCGCTTCGTCAGAGTCAGGATCGGCTCCGTCAGCTCGCGGGCCGACTGCTCTCGGCGCAGGAGGAAGAACGCTCGAGGCTCGCGCGCGATCTGCACGACGACCTCACGCAGCGTCTGGCGGCCCTGGCGATCGAGGCCGGCCTCCTCGAGAAGGAGCTGGTCGACAACGGCGCGCCGGCGGAGCGCATCCAGGGTATCCAGTCGGAGCTCGCGACGCTTTCGACCGAAGTGCACAAGATGTCGCGTCGACTCCACGCATCGATCGTCGAGGATCTCGGCCTCGCGAGCGCGCTCGAATCGGAGTGCGACGGATTCCGCCAACGCCAGGGCGGGGTGATCGAGTTCTGTTCGGATCCGGTCCCGAGCACGCTCCCGCCGCAGACCGCGACGGGGTTGTTCCGCATCGCCCAGGCCGCGCTCCGCAACGTCGCGATGCACGCGCGCGCGGGACACGTCGGCGTGTCGCTCACCTGTCGGCACGACCTGGTTCGGCTGCGTGTGCGCGACGACGGAGCCGGCTTCGATCTCAACGACCGGCGGCGCGGCGGTATCGGCCTTTCGAGCATGGAAGAACGCGCGAGATTGATCGGCGGAACCTGCGTGATCACGACGGCACCGGGCGCGGGCACGCTCATCGAGGTGGTCGCCTCGACGCTCGAGTACGGACCCCGCGTGGACACGAGTTGGGAAGAGTGGGAAGGGAAAGAATGACATCGCGTACGAAACGAATCCGCGTGCTGATCGCCGACGACCACCGGATCGTCGCCGAGGGAATCCGAGGTCTCCTCGAATCGGAGTTCCAGCTCGTGGGCGTCGCGACCGACGGTGAGGGACTCATCGAGATGGCGGCGCAAATGAAGCCCGACGTCGTCGTGGCCGACATCTCCATGCCGGAGACGAACGGGCTCGAGGCCGCGGGTCGGATCCGCGAGTCGGGTATCGAGACGCGCTTCGTCTTCCTGACGATGCACGCCGACCCGGCCTACGCCAAGCGAGCGATGGACGAGGGCGCGAGCGGCTTCGTTCTGAAGCACTCGGCTTCCTCCGAGCTCGTGCAGGCGATCCGCGCGGCGATGGCGGGGGAGACCTTCGTCACGCCTTCGATCCAGCAGCGTCTGTCCGAGACGACCGACGAGCAGGCGGGTCGCGCCGCGCCCGAGGCCGAGGCCGCGCGCCCGGACGGACCGCGGCTCACGCCCCGTCAGGCGGAAGTGCTCCGACTCGCCGCGACGGGTCTCTCGGCCAAGGAGGTCGCCGCGCGCCTGGACATCTCGCGCCGCACGGTCGAGTTCCACAAGTACCGGATCATGGAGGAGCACGAGCTCGGCTCGACGGCGGACCTCATCCGGTTCGCGGTCAAGCACGGCTTCGTCGCTCCCTAGTCGCAATCAGGTCGTGATCAGGTCGCGGCGATGGCTACTCCAACCACCTGGCTGAAGCGATCCCCGAGAGCGGGGAACGGCCTCGGTGGAATGCGCGCGACGAGATCCGAGAGCAGCCGATTCTGCAGGTCTCTCGGCGGCTTGCTCAGGCGGCGATACCGCTGGATGAGATCGGACCGCGTCGTCGGGCGCATCGAGAGCAGGATGCGCGTCAGGAGCGGAGTCGGCAGCCGGTGCAGCATCACCGCCGAGGACTCGGGCTGATCCGAGCCGATCACCGTCGCGAGCACGGAGCACTCCTGCTGCGTGAGGAGCGGGGGATGGTGCGACACCTCGGCGGCCTGTCGACCGCGTTTCTTCCGGCCGGGCTTGGCGTTCGCGATGATGTCGAACTCGCGGACGAGGGACCGGATCGCGTCGTCGATCTCCCGCCGGGTGATTCCTGCGGGATCCAGGCGCAGCAGCTCACGTCCGATGTGCCACATGATCGGATCGGGGAGCCGAGCCATCAGTCGTACCGCCGTGGGCCGATCGACTCCGATCAGCACGAGGACGGCCTGTCGAACTCGAGACAAACGAGTCCTTCCCTTCCCTTCAGGCGGGCGTCGATCCAGAGAGGAGGTGCGCCGTTCGCAGCGCGGTGTTTCGAGGGTCGCAGAAGGATACGCCGGATCGAAGCGAAGTCAAGAAGCGCCGGCGGCCGGAAGCCAGGCCTCCCGGAGGAACGTGTAGACGATCCGTGCGGTCAGTCCCCAGATGTACGGCATCTCCTTCGTTCCGCGGCGGGTTTCGAGCCGATGACCGCGTCCTCGGGGGCGCAGCGTACCGGCGACCAGAAACGGGCTCGGGTCGAGCTCGAAGCCGGCCTCGATGGGGAGCTGCCAGACGTCGTCGACGTGGGGGAGGTCGGCGTAGAGGTCCGCCAGGACCCGTACGGGAATCCGGAGGATCGCGTCGACTTCGTCGGGCTGCGGCACCCACTTCTGGCCGGATGCGATCTGCGCGACATGGACGAGGACCCGGTAGCGGCTCACGAACGTGTTGAACTCGCCGAGGGTCCCGAGGAGGTCGGGCTCGACGGCGAGCCCCACCTCTTCGCGGGTCTCGCGAACGGCGACATCCCAGAGCGTCGCGTCCCCGTCCTCGGGGTTGCCGCCCGGGAGCGCCACCTGGCCGCCGTGGCGACCGCGGTCCGTCCGTACGATCAGGAGGAGGCCCGGCTCATGCTTCTCGCCCGAGCCCGCGTCCTCATCGAGAATCGGCAGCATCACCGACGCCATGCGATCCCCGGGGCGAGAGGGGTTTCGGATATCGAGCGTAGCCAGCGTTTCACGCAGGCGCTCCGGGTAGCCGGACGGGGGAATCATCCGGGGATTGTAGCTCGCCCCGGGCGTGTGCTGCGCCGGTCCCCGGTGCCCCGGGCCCGGTTGCGTGGGGCCGTCGCGCGTTTGTACCTTCTGGGCGATCCCGCGCCTCGGCGCGCGGGAGCCGTTCGCCCGTGCCTGGGCCCACATCCATCCGATAACCCGAGGGATCCAGAGGAATCATCCATGGCCACGATCACGTTGAAGGGAAACCCGTTCGCGACGTCCGGTGAGCTGCCGGCGGTCGGCCAGACGGTCTCCGACTTCTCGCTCCTCCGCAACGACCTTTCCGAGGCGAACCTCGCGACGTTCGCCGGCAAGAAGAAGGTGCTCTCGATCTTCCCGAGCGTCGACACGCCGGTGTGCGCCCTGTCCGTCAAGGCCTTCAACGACAAGGCCGCGGGACGAGACGGCGTCGTCGTCCTCAACATCTCGGCGGACCTGCCGTTCGCGCAGAAGCGATTCTGCGGCGCGGAAGGGATCGAGAACTGCGAGACGCTTTCGAGCTTCCGCAGCAGCTTCGCGACCGACTACGGCGTGCAGATCACCGAAGGGCCGCTGCAGGGCCTCTGCTCGCGCGCGGTGATCGTTCTCGACGAGAACAACGCCGTGATCTACGCGGAGCAGGTTCCCGAGATCGCGCAGGAGCCGGACTACGACGCGGCGCTCGCCGCCCTCTAGCCCTCTCGAGGTACCGCCATTCTACGAGCCCGCGTACGACCCCGGCGCATCGAGGACTGGCTCGAGTCCTGGGTGCAGGCGTCCGCGATTCGTCCGCGGCTGACGCTGCTCTTGCTCGGGGTGGTCACGATCGCCCTCGGCCTGGGTCTCGGCCGATTGCGATTCGAGACGGGCATCCTCGACTGGCTTCCGTCGAAGAATCAGAACGTCCAGGCGTTCGGGCGCATGCTCGAACGCCTGGACGGTATCACCAACCAGGAGCTGATCTGGGTCGAGCTCGATCCGGAGAAGGCCGAGCGCGCCGGTGTCGAGCACATCCACGACGAGGCGGCGGTTCGCGCGCAGCAGGAGCTGATCGACTACGTCCGCGCGCGTGTCCCGCGGATCCGGCACGCCTTCGGCTTGCCGCACTGGTTCTCGCTGATGCATCGCGCCAATCGGGGGGGCGCGCCGGAGGCCTACCGCCTTCCGGATTCCTCGCTCGAGTTCGGCCTCATCTGGACCGCCCTCTGGACGACGAACCGCAAGCTCCTCGAGCCGACCCTCTCTCCCGATCGACGCGCGACGTTCGTCGGGCTCGTCGTCGAGGGCAATCCGCTCGAGCAGCTCGCGCGAGACATCGGCTACGAGATCGAACGGGCGGTCGCCGCCTACCGAGACGATCCCTCGCGCGAGTACGACCTCTTCCTCGACGAGTATGTCGTTCCCGTGGGGCTGGCGTCAGGAACGGCGTTCATCGACCGGACTCTGCGGCGTGACGTCGTGCGGCTCGTTCCGCTCGCGGTGGCGGCGATCGTCATCGCGCTCTTCCTCGCGTTTCGTCGGCCGGGCATCGCGGCGGCGGGCATGTCGCAGGTGCTCGTGGGCGTCGTCTGGACCTACGGGCTCCTCGGATGGAGCGGCGTTCCGCTCAACGTCGTGAACGTCGCGCTCGTCCCGCTGGTGTTCGGGTGCGGCGTCGACTACGCGATCCACTTTCTCAACGAATACGGCCAGGGGCGTCGTCGTCGCGCGGATCGCGTCGAGGCGCTCGGTCGCGCGGCGCGGGCGAGCGGCGTGGGCATCCTGCTGACGACGCTGACGACCGTGGCGGGGCTCCTGTCGCTGGTGCTCGCGGACCTGCCGGGGATGGTGCAGCTCGGCCTGTTCGCGGCGTTCTCGATGGTCTCGCTCGCCGTGCTCTCGGTGACGTTCCTGCCGGCGACGATCGCGCTGCGGCCGCGAGGCGGTGCGCCCGCGGCGATCCCCGAGAATCGCTGGCTCGGCGAGATCATGGAGACGTTCGCGAAGCGACGCATCGCGGTGGGGCTCGGCTTCGTCGCGCTGACCGTCGCGGCGGCCGTGGCCGTGGGTCGTCCGGTGCGCCTGCTCGATCCGATTCGCGGCAACTATCCACCCGGGGAGCCCGTCGCGCAGACCGTAGAGCGCATGCAGGCGCGTGCCGGGGCGGCCTTCCCGGAGTTCCTGATCGTCGAGGGCGATCTCGCCGCGCCGGAGGCTCTCGCATCCATGGGACGGCTCGAGCGCGCCTTCGCGAGCTCCGAGGTCCTGGCGGGAAAGATCGTCGCCGGAACCTACGCGCAGGTGCTCGGCGCCCACGAGATCCTCTCGGGCGGAACCGTCGCTGCCGCGCGCGTCTTCTTCGAGGCGGGAGGCGATCCGCTGCGCGCGTTGCCGGACGATCGCGACGCGGCGGCCGCGGCACTCGCGGACATGCACGTGGACGAGGGCTGGCGCCCCTTCGCGAGCCTTTTCTTCGCGCCCGAGCTGGACGTCGGGGTCGGACTCGTTCTCGTGCGAGACGGCTTCGAGGGGCTCGACGGGGCGCGTGAGCTGTGGAGCGAGCTGGACCGGATCGTGAGCGAGGAATCCGCGCGGAGCCCACTGTCGATCTCGTTCCTCGGCTACCGGACGATGTCGTACCTCTTCCTCGAGGAGAGCCTGAGGTGGCTGCGGATCCTGTACGCGGTCTCGTTCACGGTCTCGATGACGCTGGTCGTGGCGTTTCTGCGGGATCCGCGGGCCTTGCTGGCGATCGCCGCGCTGATGATCGCGACCGGGATCTGGTGGCTCGCGATGCTGCGGCTCGCGGATATCTATCTGTCCGTGTTCCTTCTGTTTCCGCTCGTGTTCGTGATCTCGATCGGTTCGGACTACGGGCTCCACCTGAGCTGGCGTCTCACACGGAAGGAGTCCCGGTTGCGCGTCTTCAGGACCGCGGGGCGGGCGGTGCTGTTCTCGGCGCTCACGGACGGTGTCGTCTTCGCGTTGTTCGTGCCCATCGGTCTTGTTTCGGCGTCCCAAGTCATGATGGCGATTGCGCTTGCCGTCCTTGCCGTGTTCGCCGCGACCCTTCTCGTGGTGCCCGCATGCTTCGGTGGAGAGCGAAAGCGGGAGCCGAATCGCGAAAACGAGCCCCCCGAGTTGTCGTGATCCAGATTCGTAATGGCCACCATCTCCGTCCGGTGTCGGCAATTACGATCAATGTGGAAAAACCCCAAGATTTAGTGGTTGACCGTTTTTCTGGCAGCGATATAGTCGGAACCCGCTGTGTTGCTCGGACCGCGCTGCAATGGCGAAGCGAGAGCGACGGTAACACGGCGATACGCCCTCGGTTTCGGGCGTTGCAGTAGAGAGTGGCGGTTGCTCGTAAGGCGAGTTCGTTGGGGAACTTGCACGTGTCTTGCGAGACGGGCTTGCGAGGAGGTCTCGTGAGCCAGGGGCCGCCGGCAGAGGAGATTCCGGCCGCGAGGGCGGGCGGCGACAGTCCATACCAATTCGGGCCCAGCGTGTCTCTATCGCGGGGTCCGTCGGTCCTCTGGACCGCTAGGTATTGGGGGTCTCCTCTACACGGCAGCGGAATAGTAGCTACGGTTTCAGCGACAGGGCGGTTGATCGATATGGGCGGTGTCGTGACGTGCGACGCGTCGCGCGACCCGGGCGGGGTCGTCTTCGCGTTGGGGGGTACCATCGAAGCGGGAGGGAATAGCAGATGCTGAACGCGCAGGACCTCAGTGCTCAGGACTTCAACAACCAGGATTTGGGGATCTCGGTCAAGAAGCGTGACGGACGACTCGTGTCGTTCGATTCCTCGCTGATCGAACAGGCGATGTTGAAGGCGTTCCGCGCCGAGCTGAAGCTCGGGGAAGGGACGCCGGTGGAACGAGAGCTCCGCGACGAGCTCGTCGAGATCTGCAAGAACGTGATCGGCGAGATTGTCACGGCTTCGTCGGCCGCACCCGGAGACGAGGGATCCTCCCCCAAGGCGGGGGATATCCACGTCGAAGCGATCCAGGACGCGGTCGAACGACAGCTCATGCGGCACGGCCACTATTCGGTCGCACGCCGTTACATCGTCTACCGCGAGGAACACGCGAGGGCGCGATCGTTGCGCCACGCCGACGGGGCGATCGAGGGCGTCGAAGACGGCCTCCGCTTCCACGTCGATCGCGATGGCTCACGCGAAGTTCTCGATATCGCGAAGCTCCGAAAGCAGATTCGCGATGCGTGTCGGGGTCTCGAGGAGACCTGCGATGCGGATGAGCTCCTGCACGAAGTTCAGCGTCAGCTGTATGACGGGATCACTCCGGAGGAGATCGCGCGTGCGTTGATCCTGGCGGCTAGGTCTCGGATCGAGCGCGATCCGGCCTACGATACCGTCGCCGGCAGACTGGCCCTCGCCGTGATTTATCGCGAAGCGCTCGGCCAGACCGCTCCTGAGGATCTCGATCAGCTGTACCGAGAGCGATTCGCTCCCTTCATCGAGGAGGGGATCGCCGCGGATCGTCTGACTCCCCAGCTGCGCGAGTTCGACCTCGCGCGGCTGGCGGCAGCGCTTCGTCCCGAGCGCGACGGTCTCTTCCCGTACCTCGGTCTGCAGACGGTCTACGACCGCTACCTTCTGCACATCGGCAAGCGCCGCATCGAAGCCCCCCAGTACTTCTGGATGCGCGTTTCCATGGGGCTGGCGCTCCGAGAGGATGAAGATCAGCGCAACGACCGCGCGATCGAGTTCTACGGCATCCTCTCCGAGTTCCGCTTCACGTCAGCCACCCCGACGCTGTTCAACTCCGGCACGCAGCATCCGCAGCTGTCGTCGTGCTACCTGACGACGGTGCAGGACGATCTCGACCACATCTTCAAGAGCGTCGCCGACAACGCGAAGCTCTCGAAGTGGGCGGGCGGCCTCGGCAACGACTGGACGAACATCCGCGCCACGAACTCCTACATCCAGGGGACGAACGGCATGAGCCAGGGTGTCATCCCGTTCCTCAAGGTCGTCAACGACACCGCGGTGGCCGTCAACCAGGGCGGCAAGCGCAAGGGCGCCGTCTGCGCGTACCTCGAGACGTGGCACCTCGACCTCGAGGAGTTCCTGGATCTGCGCAAGAACACCGGTGACGATCGACGCCGCACGCACGACATGCACACGGCGCACTGGATCTCCGATCTGTTCATGAAGCGCGTGCAGGAAAACGGCAAGTGGACGCTGTTCAGCCCGGACGAGGTCCCCGATCTGCACGACCTCACCGGCAAGGCTTTCGAGGAGCGCTACGAGGAGTACGAGCGCCTCGCGGCGGCCGGCAAGATCAAGCTGCACCGGGAGGTGTCGGCGGTCGAGCTCTGGCGGAAGATGCTGACGCGCCTGTTCGAGACCGGACACCCGTGGATCACGTTCAAGGATCCCTCGAATATTCGATCGCCGCAGGATCACTCCGGCGTCGTGCACTCGAGCAACCTCTGCACGGAGATCCTCCTCAACACGAGTGCCGACGAGACGGCCGTGTGCAACCTCGGCTCGATCAACCTCGGCAACCACATGACGGACGGCGAGCTCGACCTCGAGAAGCTCGAGGGCACGGTCAACACCGCCGTGCGCATGCTCGACAACGTCATCGACATCAATTTCTACCCGACGGCGGAAGCGCGCAACGCGAACCAACGTCACCGTCCCGTCGGCCTCGGCCTGATGGGATTCCAGGACGCGCTCATCGCGGGGGGCATCCCGTTCGCGAGCGAAGCCGCCGTCGAGTTCGCCGACCGGAGCATGGAGGCGATCTCGTACTTCGCGATCAAGCGATCGGCGGAGCTGGCCGGCGAGCGCGGCAAGTACCCGAGCTACGATGGCTCGAAGTGGGATCGCGGACTTCTGCCCATCGACACCGTCGGGCTTCTCGAGGAGGAGCGCGGCCGCAAGATCCAGCAGGACCGAAGCGCGTCGATGGACTGGGAGCCGGTGCGCAAGCTCGTGAAGAAGCACGGCATGCGCAACAGCAACGTGATGGCGATCGCCCCGACCGCGACGATCTCGACGATCGTCGGCGCGACGCAGTCGATCGAGCCGATGTACAAGCACCTGTTCGTGAAGAGCAACCTCTCGGGCGAGTTCACCCAGGTGAACCGTCGCCTCGTCGAGGACCTCAAGGAACGCGGCCTCTGGGACGCGGACATGCTCGAGGAGCTCAAGTACTACGACGGGTCGCTTCGTGACATCGATCGCGTGCCCGAGGATGTGAAGGCGATGCACCCGACCGCGTTCGAGGTGCACCCGCAGTGGATCATCGAGTGCGCGAGCCGTCGTCAGAAGTGGATCGACATGGGGATGTCGCTGAATCTCTACCTCGAGAACCCCAGCGGTCGGAAGCTTCACGACATGTACACCCTCGCGTGGGAGAAGGGTCTCAAGACGACCTACTATCTGCGCACCCTCGCCGCCACGCAGATCGAGAAGTCGACCGTCGACGTCAACCGCTTCGGAATCCAGCCGCGCTGGATGAAGAGCAAGAGCGCGTCGGGCGAGCTTCAGGTCGAGCGTGGTGCGGAGGGCACACCGAACGCATGCCAGATCGACGATCCGGAGTGCGAGGCGTGCCAGTAGGCGGGGCCTCGCTGTCGGCCGGCTAGAAGTCGGACGGCGGTGAGCCCGGAGTCACGCGGGCGGCGTGGCGGCAGCCTTTCCGGTGGGGGTGGTCCCCCGTCTCGAAATGGCTCCCGTTGTCGCCCGATCGAAAGAACGACGAACGTTTGACCGTGTTTTTGCGAGAAGCCGCGGGCAACGAGGGAGGAGCAAAAGGCATGACGATCTGGACCGAGGGCGAGACGAAAGTAGCGGGACTGGGTAGCGACGCGGGCGACTTCAACCGGATCAAGGCGGAGGACAAGCGTCTGATCAACTGCACGCAGGTCGACGTGAACCAGTTGATGCCGCTCAAGTACCACTGGGCGTGGGAGCACTACGTCAACGGGTGCGCGAATCACTGGATGCCGAGCGAGGTTCCGATGACCAAGGACATCGAGACCTGGCGCTCCGATCAGCTCTCCGATGCTGAACGCCACGTGATCATGCGAAACCTCGGCTTCTTCGCGACGGCCGAGAGCCTCGTCGGCAATAACCTCGTCCTCGCCATCTTCAAGCACGTCACGAATGCCGAGTGCCGTCAGTACCTCCTGCGCCAGGCGTTCGAAGAAGCGGTTCACTCCCACACGTTCCTGTACGTCGTCGACAGCCTCGCGCTCAACGAAGGCGAAGTGTTCAACATGTACCGCGAGATCCCGTCGATCGCGCGCAAGGACGCCTTCGAGATGGAGATGACCAAGGAGGTGCTCGATCCCGAGTTCACCACCGAGACGCTCGAGGGCCGACAGGCGCTCCTCAAGAACCTGATCGGGTACTACCTGATCATGGAAGGCATCTTCTTCTACACCGGCTTCGTGATGGTGCTCTCCTTCCACCGCCGCAACATGATGACGGGCATCGGCGAGCAGTTCCAGTACATCATGCGGGACGAGACGATCCACCTGAACTTCGGTATCGACCTCATCAACGGCATCAAGTCCGAGAACCCGGACCTGTGGACCCCGCAGTTCCAGCAGAACATGATCGAGCACGTCCGCGAGGCCGTCGAGCTCGAGATCGCGTACGCGAAGGATTGCCTGCCGAACGGAATCCTCGGCCTGAACGCCGACCTGTTCCGCGACTACGTGCAGCACATCGCCGACCGTCGCCTCGAGCGCATCGGCCTTCCGACGCAGTACGGCTCGAAGAACCCGTTCCCCTGGATGAGCGAGACGATGGACCTCGCCAAGGAGAAGAACTTCTTCGAGACGCGCGTCACCGAGTACCAGTCCGGCGCGACGCTCGACTGGGACTGATCCGACCCGATCGAAAAACCGTTCCGATCCACGGAACGAACCACGAGCACCGCGCTCCGAACGGTCATCCGTTCGGGGCGCGGTGTTTTTTCGTGGGCAGAGCTCTTTCCGATGCGGCGAGCTTCGATCTCAGAAGTGTGCGACGAGGGCGTCGAGCGTTTCGAGTACGGGGACGCCGCTCGCCTCGAGGCGCTCGCGCGACTGGTGCCCGTGCGCGATCAGGATGCACCGGATGCCCATTTCCTCGGCGACCTCGACGTCATGCAGCGTGTCCCCGACCAGGAGGACCTTGTCGCGGTCGTGGGCGAGTGAGTCCATCAGGCGTAGCCCCGTCTCGATCTTGCTGCCGGCGTAGATATTGTCGAGCCCGACGGTGTGATCGAAGAAGTGCGAGAGGTCGTGGCTCTCGATGAGCTCGACGAGCGTGTCGTGCGTGTAGGCCGAGAGGATCGATTGGGCCTTGCCGAGGGATCGCGCATGCTCGAGCAGCCGCAGTGCGTCGGACTGCAGGCGGCTCTCGTGGCGCCGCGACTCGTAGTTGTCGATGAACTCGATGCCGAGCTGTTCGAACGGCTCGACCGAGAAGTCGAAGCCGAGGCGCTCGTAGTATTCGCGCACCGGAAAGGTGAACGCCGCTCGATAGGCCTCGAGCGTCAGCGTCGGCATGCCGCGACGATCCAGCATCCCGTTCATGATCTCGACGCACAGCTCGGAGTCGTCGAGAAGCGTTCCGTTCCAGTCCCAGATGACGTGTTCAGGCATGATCCGTCAGCTCTTCGGCGCGTCGGGCGGACGCAGGTAGATGAACCAGTAGACGCCGGCGACGAGCAACGTCCCGCCGATCACGTTCCCGATCGTGACGATCGCGAGATTGAGCGCGGAGCCGCCGAGGAGCGAGCCGTCGCCCATCAGAAGCATCGCGTACGGCAGGAAGAACCAGTTCGCGATCGAGTGCTCGAATCCGACGGCGACGAACGCGGTAATCGGGAAGAGCACGGCGAGCAGCCGATCGGCGAGCGTGCGTCCGCCCATCGCGAGCCACACCGCGAGACAGACGAGCGCGTTGCACAGGATGCCCCGCGCCAGCAGCGTGACCGGATCGAGCGCGGCCTTGCTCTTGGCGATCGCGACCGCCGTGCGGCCGACCTCACCGTCCGACAGCTCGTGGACGCCGGCCAGCAGGATGAGGGCCGTCGTTCCGAGGGCCCCGACGACGTTGCCGGCATACACGAGGATCCAGTTTCGAAGAAGCGCGCGACCTCGGATCTTGCCGGAAGCCCACGCGATCGCCACGAGGTTGTTCCCGGTAAAAAGCTCGGCACCGGCGAGCACGACGAGGATCAGCCCGAGACAGAAGGCCAGGCCGCCGATCAGCTTGGTCACGCCGAAGCCGAGGGTGCTGTCGGTGACGACGACCGTGTAGAGCAGGCCGCCGAGCGTGATGAAGGCGCCGGCGAGGAGCGCGAGCGCGTAGGTCGACAGCGCGTCGAGTCCCGCTTTCGTGACTCCGGCGCCCTCGACCCGCGATGCGATCTCCCGGGGGCTGTACGAGTCCATGGGGGAGGAGGCCGTCATGTCGCGTCTCGCTGTTCGTGCACGCGCTTTCTCCTTCGTGAAGGCCCGGCTTCGCGACCGAGTATGCGACGCGACCCGATCGTCGTCAAGAAGAAGGACGAGATGCCGCCGCGATGCCGGCGGCGCGGCCGGTGGCGAAGCAGGCCTGCAACAGATAGCCGCCCGTCGGGGCTTCCCAGTCGAGCATCTCTCCGCATGCGTACACGCGCGGAAGTCGTCGCAGTCGGAACGTGTCGTCGACATCCGACATCGCGATGCCGCCCGCGGACGAGATCGCTTCCTCGATCGGCCGCGGCGCGGTGAGCACGATCGGGATCCCGTGGATCGCTCGCGCGAGCATCGGTGGATCTTCGCGATCGAGCGCTTCGTGCGCACACTCGCGAAGGAGCGCGATCGCGACAGGTGTCAGGCGAAGCGTCCGCCGGAGGAAGTTGCTCCACGAGAGCTTGCCGCGGGGACGCGACAGTCGGCTTTCGGTGTCGGCGATCGTGCGGTCGGGCTTCAGGTCGATGCGAAGCGTCGCCGATCCGTCGCGCGCGATCGCATCGCGGAGTGCGGCCGACAGGTCGTACACGCCGCCGCCCTCGAGCCCGTAGCGAGTGACGACCGCTTCTCCTCGCGAGACGGCGTCGCCACCCTCGGTGCTCAGGCGGACGTTCTTGATCGGGGCTCCCTCGAACCGCTCGATGAAGTGCGCCGACCAGTCGACCTCGAAGCCGCAGTTCGCGGGACGGAAGGGACGGACTTCGATGCCGAGGTCGGTGAGCAGGGGGACCCAGGCCGCGTCGGACCCGAGCCGAGGCCAGCTGGCGCCGCCGAGTGCGAGAAGGGTCGCTCCCTCGGGTCGGACTTCGCGCGGGCCGTCCGGCGTTTCGAAGCGGAGGGCGCCGTCGGCGTCGAGGGCGACCAGCCGGTGACGGGGGAAGAGCTCCACGCCGGCCGACTCGAGCCGCGCCAGCCAGGCCCGGAGCACCGGGGACGCCTTCAGGCACGCGGGGAACACGCGCCCGCTCGGCCCCGCGAAGGTCTCGAATCCGAGGTCGTGGACGAAGTCGCGCAGCGCCTCGGCGCCGAAGGCCCGCACCGCCTTCTCGAGCGCGGGCCGGCTCTCGCGGTAGCGGCCGAGAAACCGTTCGAGCGGCGCCGTGTTCGTGAGGTTCAACCCGCCGCGTCCCGCCATCAGGAACTTCCGCCCGAAGCCCGGCTTCGCGTCGAACACGGCCGCTCGCCGCCCCAGTCGCGCGACCTCCTGGGCGGCCATCAGCCCGGCCGGACCGCCCCCCACGATGGCGATGTCGACGGCGTCGCGCTCGGTAGGGCCGTCGGCCGGGGAAGATCCGGGATGGGGGCGGGAATCGATGGCTCGGGCCTCTTCGCAGCGGGGGATCGATACGGGGATCGGCGAGGCGTCCCCGGGGCAGCGTAGCACGGTCGCGGGCGGTGTGCGTCACGCCGCTTGACCGCGATGGCGGCGCGGTTTAGGATCGCCGCCTGGCCTACCGCGATGCTCTTCAACTCAGCCATCTTCGGACTCTTCATCCTGATCGTCTTCCCGCTCTACATGGCGGTGCGGTCGGACTCCGGGAAGAAGTGGCTGCTCCTGCTGGCGAGCTACGCGTTCTACGCCAACTGGGACGTCCGCTACCTGCCGTTGCTGTGGATCTCGACGCTCGTCGACTACACGGCCGGCGCCCGCATGCACGCCGCGACGTCGACGAAGACACGCCGGTTCTGGCTGCTCGCGAGCCTCGTCACCAACCTCGGGATCCTCGGCGTCTTCAAGTACGGCAACTTCCTCATCGGGCAGACCGGGTCGATCTGGGCCGCGCTCGACATCACGCCGCCGACGCTTCCGGGCAGCATCCCCGTCGGGATCTCGTTCTACACGTTCCAGACGATGAGCTACACGATCGACATCTACCGGCGCAAGACGACGCCGTGCGGCAACCCGCTCGACTTCGCGGTGTACGTGTCGTTCTTCGCACAGCTCGTCGCCGGGCCGATCGTTCGCGCCACCGAGTTCCTGCCGCAGATCCAGAAGATGCCGCGGATCGTCGGCGCGCACGTCGGCGAGGGCATCCAGCGCTTCATCCTCGGGCTCTTCAAGAAGGTCGTGATCGCGGACAACGTCGGGCTCTTCGTCGACAACGTCTTCGCGACGCCCGGGGACTTCAGCGCGCCGACGCTCTGGTTCGCGGCGTACGGTTTCGCGCTCCAGATCTACTGCGACTTCTCCGGGTACACCGACATGGCGCTCGGGATCGGGCGCGCGTTCGGGCTCAAGATCCCCGAGAACTTCAACGTTCCGTACGTGGCGGTCTCCATCACGGACTTCTGGCGGCGCTGGCACATGTCGCTCTCGCGGTGGCTTCGCGACTACCTCTACATCCCGCTCGGCGGCTCGCGGCTTTCGAAGATCCTGACGTACCGCAATCTCATGCTGACGATGCTGCTCGGCGGGCTGTGGCATGGTGCCGCGTGGACGTTCGTCATCTGGGGCGGGTTCCACGGGCTGCTGCTGGCTTTCGAGCGCGCGACCGGTCTCGGCAAAGCGTGGGAGGAACGCACGCACGGACGGTTCGTGTTCTGGGCGCGGCAGATCGTGACGTTCCACCTGGTGTGCTTCGCGTGGGTGATCTTCCGCGCCGAGTCGTTCGGAGATCTCTCGACCTACGTCACGCGGATGTTCACCGAGTGGGGCTGGTACGACTACGGAGAGCGACCGGGGCTTTTGTGGGCGGTGGCGCTAGCAGGGTTCGTTGCCGCGCAGTACGCGACGGTGATGCTCTCGCTGCGCACGCGAGTCTGGGATCGTCTTCCGGCGCCCGTGCAAGGGATCGTCCTCGGCGCGCTCGTCGTCGCCGTGGGGCTCACGCAGGTCGACGAAGTGGCGTTCATCTACTTCCAGTTCTGATCGGGCAGGCAGGTCTTCGATGTCGAAGCCGATACAATCGATCGTGTACGCGATGGCGCTGGTGGCGGTGGCCGAGCTCGTGCTCCGGATTCCGCTCGAGCGGCAGTCGGCGCCGGCCGCTCCCGAAGCGGCCGAAACGACGTCGCCGGATGTCCGACCCGAATCGGGAGAGACGCCGGACGTTCCGATCTACTTCGCGCTCGGCAGCTCCCGGACGAAGCGCGGCATCGACCCCGATCTCGTCGAACGCGCGCTGCAGCAGGAGGGCGTCGCGGACGCGTGGGTCGGCAACGTGTCCTACGTCGGCCTCACGATGCCGTTCCTGTATCGGCTCTACATGGACGACATCCATCCGATCGTTCGCGACCAGCCCATCCGCGGCGTGCTCGCGATCGAGGTGCGCGGCTCGGCACTGAACGACTCCTACATGCAGGACACGGAGCGCGCCTATGTCACGCGGGGCAAGTTCCCCGAGATCGAGCCGCTGGTTCTCGACCCGGAGAAGGAGGGCGGTGACTCCTCGGACGCGGTCGCACCCCGAGCGGACGAGGACGGCGTTGCCGTACGACTCTTCACCGGGGACTTCGAAGGCGCGGCGAAGCTTCTGATGTCGTGGCTCCGGGTCGCGCAGGGTCGCGACGAGACGCTTCGGTGGATCGAGCGCGTGCGCCGATCCGGAGCGGAGCCGATCGAAGCCGTGCCCGACGACGAGCCCGAATCCGGCGGGGACGCTTCCGTCTCGTCGGCGTCGACGCGGGCCGCCAAGCAGCGGATCCTCGCGAGCCGTCGCGGCTGGACCAAGGGCGACCGCGGCTACAAGGCGCTCGAAGCCAATGCGGTGGAGGGAAGCCTTCAGGTCGGGAAGTGGCGGCGTCGCTACCAGGGCGAGCTTCTCGTCGACTATCGCGTCGGCGGCGTGCAGTGCGACTTCCTGCGGCGCATCATCCGACAGGCGCGCAACGACGGGTTCGTCCCGGTGCTGTACCTGATGCCGATCACCGACATCCATCGAGGCTTCTACATCCTCGATGACTACGAGCGGGCCCTGGAGGCCGCGCGGCGGGTCGCCGAAGTGGAGAACGTTCCGTTCATCGACCTCGATACCGGTCACGACTACCCCGAGTCCGCCTTCCAGGATACGCACCATCTGGATCCCTCGGTGCTCGACGAGTTCAGCGACGAGTTCGTGCGGCGCGTGTTGCTCGCGCCGGGGCGGCCAGGCTCGGCCGGGCGTTGAATCGCGCGCCGGTCTTTCGCAAAATGGATGGCGGGACCGGGTTCTTGTCGAGGACACCATGACGCTTCGATTTCCTCGCGGGCTCGTGCGCTCGCTGTTTCTGGCGGCGCTTTTCATCGGCACCACGACCGGGTGCCTCGTCACGGAGAAGACTCCCGGACGAGCTCCCGAGGCTACGTTCGAGGAAGCCTTTCCCGAGCCCGCCGCGTTGCTCACCACGAATGCACCCGAGCAGGTCGGCCTCAAGCTGATCCGCACGGTGATCCCGGATACCCAGGAGCACCGCGAGACGATCGACGGCCTTCTGGAATCGGTCGAGACGATCGATACCGACCATCTCCTGCTGTTGAGCTGGGCGATGGCCTCCGCCTTCGAGGACGTGCCGCGCGGGACGTACCTCGTGATCAACAACATGCGCATCGAGAAGACGCGCGTGCGTCGCGGAGAGGGCGTGGCAGCCGGTGCGGTCGACGCGCTCCTGCTTCGCGGGCTCGCGAAGGTGAGCGATCTCGACGCGGCGAACGCCGGACGCCTGCTGGGCCGCACCGAGACGCCGGGCGGCCTCGTCACGATGACCGATCGGCTTCTGTCCCACGTGGACGATGGTTCGACGAAGGCTTTGACCGCGATCCTCGACGGCTTCAATCGATCGTTCCCGAAGTCGAAGCGCTCCACGATCGGGGCGCTCATCCTGGGTGGTTCGGTGGCGACCGCGAAGGAGCAGTTCGTCGACCTGCTCTTCGAGAGGGGCCTCGCCGAGGGCGAACGGGAGCGCGTCGCGCTCGCGAGCTTCCGGAGCGACTCGGATCGGGCGGACCGGATCATGGCGCGGCTCGCCGAGCTTGATCGCGTGAGCGCGTCGCAGGTTCGCGGCTACCTCGAGCTGCTCGAGTTCTCTTCGACGCGGGCCGAGGTACTCGTCTCGGCAAGCCCGCTGATCGGCGACCTGGATGGCGCGACGCTTCGCGAGCTCGTGGCCACCCTCGACTACGACTCGCAGCGCCTCGAAGCTCTCCAGGCACTGCTCGCGAGCTCGACCGAGCGCATGACCTCCGAGGAGCTCCTCGCGACGATGCGCCTCCTGAGCTACGGAAGCTCGCGCATGGACCTCGTGCGCGCCGCCTCTCCGCGGGTCCGCTGGTCGCGCGGCGAAGAGCTCGTCAGCTTGCTCGGGGCGTTCGGCTACGGCACGCAGCGTCTGGAGATGCTGGACGTGCTGCTGCCCGCGGGACCAAGCCCGCGTTCCTGGGACCTGGCGGTGCCGGTGCTGTCGCAGTTCGACTACGTGAGCGAGCGGATGAGCGCCCTCGACCTGCTACGGCCGGGCATGGACCGTGCGATCGATCCCGGGACGTTCCGCAGCCTGTTCGAGCTGGTGAACTACGACAGCGAGAGGCTGGGGCTGCTGCGGAGCTTCTCGAGTGATGTCCGCGCGTTCCCGGAGACGGAGCGCAGGAGCCTCGTGCGGAAGTTCGCCTATCCTTCGACCCGGCAGAAGGCCGAGAAGATTCTCTCGATCTCCAGAGGATGACGCCTCTCGAGGCGCACAGAGAGTGGGAACAGGGACCGGGCCGGGTCAGGGGTGCTTGGTGCGGGCCGCGTCCAGGGGGCCCGGGTTCAGGCGACCCGGGATCAGACGACCCCGGTCGGTCTTACCAGCTAGCCTTGCGGACGCCCGGGATCTCGCCGCGGTGGGCGAGCTGTCGGAAGGCGACTCGCGAGATACCGAACTTGCGGTAGTAGGCGCGCGGGCGACCGGTGAGGCTGCAGCGGTTGTGGCTGCGGATGGGGTTGGCGTCGCGGGGAAGCTTCTGCAGCTTCAGCCGGGCTTCGTAGCGGGCTTCTTCGTCCTGCTCCAGGTCGTTGCAGATAGCCTTCAGCTCGGCTCGCTTGGCCGCGTACTTCTGGGCCGTCTCGCGCAACCTCTGCTCCCGCTCGATCTTCGACTTCTTCGCCATCTCTTCTCCAGCCTCGATTTTCGTGATTCCAGGGTCCGAACCGGGACCCCGGCTGCCACTGGGCAGTCGGTCGGTATACCAAAGCCCTCCCGGGCCGGGCAATCGATTTCCGAGCCCCTCGCCGGTTTGCCGCCGGTGGCCCTCCCGGGCCGGGGACGCCGGAAAAGAGGGAAGGCCGGGAGGCGTCCGCCTACCGGCCTTCTAGCCCTCTCAGGCTATCGGGGCGCTCTCAACGGGATCTGAGAGCGAATCCTCTCAGTCGTCGTTCCGCAGCTGGCCGCCCACATTGCCCTCGACGGTGTTGTTGCCGATCGGGGGCTGGACGCCGCCCTGCGTCATGTCGAAGTCGTCGGCGATGGAGTCCTTCATCCGGATGCCTTCCGCGCCGTTGTTGCTGAAGGTGTTGCCGTCGATCATCGAACCGCTGGTCTCGCGGAAGCGGAATCCGTTGGCCGCGTTGTTGGTGGAGATGTTTCCCGTCAGGATGGTGTTGTCGCTGCGTCGCAGTCGGATGCCGCTGTCGCCGTTGTTGTCGGCCGTGTTTCCGCTGAAGGTGTTCAGGAACGAGCGGACCGCGCCGAAGCCGGCTCCCGAGTTCCCGTTGGTCGTGTTGCTCGTCACCTGGTTGAAGTCGGTCCGGGCGAGCACGATCCCGTGCTCGGTGTTGCCGTTCACGGTGTTCATCGAGATGACGTTGTCGCTGCCGCTCTTGATGACGATGCCGATCCCGTTGTTCGACGCGTCGCATCCCACGACCGACGTGTTGGCCGTCCGCGAGATCGAGATGCCGATCTGGTTGCCGTTGGACACGCAGTTCTCGATCGTCGCGAGGTTCGAGCGTCCGAGGTCGATTCCGTTGAAGCTTCCGCCGCCGGTGACGGTGAAGCCCGACATCTCGAAGACCTCGGCGCCGATGACCGCCACGACATCGATCGTCCCCGAGCCGACGATCATCGTGGCCTCGGGGCCGGCGCCGATCAGCTCGACGCCGTCGCGGAAGATGAGGAGATCCTCATTGTAGGTGCCGGCCGCGACTTCGATCGTGATCCGTCCGTCGCCGCCGTGGGTCGCGCCGTCGATGGCGGCCTGAATCGTCGCGTAATCGCCGGGTACGGTCGCATCCTGCGCGAGAGCAGGGATGCCGAAGGAGAGAGCCAGGAGCAGAGGCAGTACAAAGGCAGTCTTCATGAGAGGATTCTCCGGGTTGCCTGTCCGAGATTGCATTCCGAGATGTGCCGTGCGGCTCCCGCTGGGTGCGGCCTGCCGGTGGGGCCTGTCTGATCGGTAACGCAAGAAATCCCGTCGGACACCGACACGGAATCTCCCGGAAATCCCCTCAGGGGCGGGATCTAGCGGCGATCTGCGCCTCGACGGTGTCGACCGCGGCCGAGGCGCCGCCGCCCTCGAGGAGCTTCTCTCCGATGGCCTTGGCGCGTTCGCGAGGGTGCGGCTCGCGAAGCAGGTCTCGCGCCGCGGCGTCGATCGAGGTGGCGTTCGCGTTCCGTCGCGAGAGGACCGCGCCGGCGCCGAGCTCCTCGACGCGGCGTCCCACGACGGCCTGCTCGGCGAGGTGCGGAATCACCAGGACGGGTACGCCCGCGACGAGCGCCTCGCTGACGCTGTTCATCCCTCCCCGCGTCACGAACAGATCGACGCGAGCGAGCACCTCGGGCTGCGGGATCCAGGCGCGCACGATCGCATCCGGCCATCGCGCGCCGAGTGAGCTCGCGAGCTCTTCGCTTCCGACGGCCGCGATGGCCTGGCCACCGGCGCGTTCGATCGCAGTGATCGCTTGCTCGAAGAGATCGGCGTCGTCGCGGAACAGCGTCCCGAGCGATACGAGCACGCGCGGTCGGTCGGTGCGGATGCGCTCGAAGGGAAAGTCGCCTCTCGCGTCGGCGCGAGGCCCGATGCACGGACCGACAAAGCGGTGGGCGTCCCCGAAGTCGTCGCCCCCCGGCTGGAGCTCCCGTGAGGTGTAGACGAGGTTGCGATCGCCGCGGACGCAGTACAGCCCGAGGAGCCCCGGAATCGGCAGCCCGTGACGACGCCGAAGCGATCGCCGGATCGCGACGGCCCGCGCGACGGAGCGGAGCTTCCGAACGACGCTACGCGGTCCGGGGCGATCGAACCCCCGCGCGAGCCGCATCATGTCGCGATGCAGGGCGAACGTCGAGATCGACGCGGCCGAGGGGATGCCGAGCCGCGCGGCCACGCCCGGCCCCCACGGCGCGAGCGAGTCGAACATCACGAGGTCGCAGGGGTCGCCCTGGATCTTCGGCAGCACGTCCTCGAAGACGGTCTGCGTGGCCTCGAGGAGCAGCGCGGGCGCTTCGGGCATCCGGGACGCGAGCTCGGAAGCATCCTGGAGGAACCGTCCCGGGTAGCGGAGAAAGCGTGCGCCGGCGGCCTCGATCGTCTCCCGGAAGGGCTCGCCATTCAGGTACGTGACGTCGTGCCCGCGCTTGGCGAGCTCGGTGACGACGGGCAGCGTGGGGTGGACGTGCCCGAACGCGGGGAATCCGAGGAGGAGGATCCTGGCCATGCTCCAAGGATACCCGATGAACTTTGATTAATCAAAATGCAAAGTTTGACCGGCCGGAGTCAGTCGCCGCCGCCGCTCTCGGGATCGACCTCGTGCGCCTGGAGCTTGGCGCCGGTCGCACGGATCATGTGGAGGACCTCGGCGTCCTCGACGACGGTCAGGTTGCGGTTGGCCTGATGAACGGCGCGCACGCGGCCTTCCTCGGCCGCCGCCTTGAAGCGCTCCATCAGGGTGGCGTGCTGGGTCAGCACCTGTGCCAGCGCTCGCGAATCGAAGGCTCGGATCTCGGGGCTCACGGACACGTCGGTCTCCTTTCCGTTGCCGGGGTGGGTTCGACCGTCCGTGCCCGTGCGCCCGGGCGGCCGAAGCCACCCTAGCAGATCCGGTGTGTCTCAGTCCTCTTCTTCGGCACCGATCTCGGTGACGTCGAGCCCGATCGATCCGAACGACATTCCCTCACCGTCCCCGAGCGCCGCGGCGGGGGGTGGCGGCAGCGCGCCGGAGCCCATGCGCAGCGTGAGCGTGTCGGCCGTCGACGGGCGCACGCCGGCGAGGACTGCGTGGTAGGGCTGGCCCTCGAACGAGCGCGATGCGGTGACCTCGTACACGGCATCCGGAGCGACCGGGAAGCGGAACGTTCCGTCCGCGCCGGATCGATTGCCGAAGACCTCGTTGAGCTCGCTGCGCGCCTGGACCCACGCGCCGATCACCGGCTCGCCCGCCGGCCCGACGACGTGGCCGGTGATCAGGACGCCGCGGCGGATCGCGACGTCCACCATCTGGCCGTCGGGCTCGATGCGAATCCAGTCGGAGGAGAGAACCGTCGGATCGTTGCGGAACGTGAGCGGCACTTCCGCCATGACTCCGAGTGTCTCGTCGGAGAGCCCGGACAGGTGGACGATACCCTGCTCGTCGGCTTCGACCGGACCGGGCCGCGGAACGCCGGGCCCGGTGACGAAGATCCGTCCGCCCGGAATCGGTTGCCCGTCAGGGTCGAGGATCCGAACGGTCAGCTCGCGATCGAACGCGATCTTCCGCGCCACGACGCGAACGTCGTCGATCGGCGCGGCGTAGAGGCCGTCGGCCCGTCCGCGCCAGGGGCTCGGGCGATTGCCGGCGTCTCTTCCGATGAGCACCACGCTGACCTCTTTCCCGGCCTCGAGGGCGAGCTCGAAGTGACCGCCGTCATCGGTCATGGCGCGCTGGAGATCGTTGAACGACGAGCGGGCCGCGACGGCGACCTCGGGGACGGCGCGTCCGGACTCGTCGACGACTCGACCGCTCACGAAGGAGGCCGGTTTCAGAACGAAGACCTCTTCCTGGTCCGCCGGAACGACATGGCGATACTCGCCCGGAAGGTAGCCCTCGGGAGGGTCCACGCCGATCCCCGTCTTCGTCGGTGCGAGGTCCTCGATCGTGAACGTTCCCGAAGAGTCGGTGCGCTCCTGTCGAAAGCCGCTTCCCATCGGGCTGATCCAGACGAGAGCGTCCGCGACGGCGTCGCCGTTCGGATCCTCGACGCGGACCGTGAGCGAGCGAGGCGTATCGAAGACGAACTCGACGTCGAGCGTGTCCTCTTCGGCGGAGACGACGACTTTGCGCGAGAGCGACATGCCGCGGTGGCGAATGGTGAGCGAGTACTCGCCCGGCGACAGGTCGGAGAACCGGAAGCGGCCGAGGTCGTCGGTGCGGCGATGCTCGAGCGCGCCGTTGTCGCCGAGCACGGGGCTGGTCAGGCCGAGGCGGAGCCGATCCCGATCGGGGTTGGCGCCGACGAGGCGGATCGCCGCGCGGCAGATGGGCTCGCCGTGCGGGCCGAGCGCGATGCCTTCGAGACGGCGACCGACGGGAACGCGAATCTCACCGAGGTCGATCGTTTCGCCGCTCGCAAACGTCGGATCGAAGTCGAGCAGGTAACGGCCGTGGCCTTCGGCGAGGACGACGAGGGTATGGGGCAGGTCGGCTCGGATGTCTGCGACCGTGAAGCTCCCGTCGGGCTCGCTGAGTGCCTGACGGCTGTCCGAGATGGATCCCTCGGTCTGGTACGTCGCGGCGAGCGCGATGACTCTCGCTTCTTCGAGGGGCTCGCCGGCTGCGTCGACGACTCGGCCGGTGACGCGGTGGCCGGGAGAGAGCTCGATGACGAGCGATTCCTCTTCGTAGACATAGGGCTGCGCGCTGCCGAACCCGGGCGCGACGACGTGGAGCCGATCCTGGCCCGGCTCGCCGCGCCAGCCGTGGAGCGCGAAGTGTCCGTTCGCGTCGGTGCGGACCGTGCGACGCATCGTCGGGCTGGATCCGACGACGGCGTTCGCGATCGGCTGTCGCGTGCGCGCGTCGACGACGAGGCCGGCGAGCGTGCGGCCTCCGGGAAGGGCGACGTCGAGGCTCGTCTCGCCCTGTCCGTCGAGGGTGACTTCTTCCCAGTCACTCTCGCCGGCTGCATCGTGGAAGACCGCGATCTTGGCGGTACCCGGTGCGAGGCGTTCGAACACGGCGCGCCCGAGCGTGTCGGTCGTGATGTCGTGATAGTCGTGGGCACTGAGGCCCGAGAGCTCGTGGTCGATCCGCCAGAAGCGGACCCGGGCATCGACCAGCGGTCGCCCCGAGGCGTCGCGCGCGGTCACGTGGAGCGTCTCTCCCGGCGCGAGCGAGACGTCGACGCGTTCACCGGCGAGGTGGCGCGGCAGGATCGTGCGTGCGAAGCCGTCCGCGGTGATGCGCAGGTCGACGAGCGCGCCGCGCGAGAGGCGAAGCGCGAACGTGCCGTCGGATCGCGTGCGGGCTTGCGGCCCGGTCACGACGTCTTCACCGGCTCGCGGTCGCAGCACGCTCACGCGTTTCCACGGGCGCTCGAGGACCTCGACGGTCGCGCCCTCGATCGGCACGCCGGCCTCGTCGGTCACGCGTCCGAACACGTCGAGATCGCGGTCGACGTCGCCGAGCGCGGATTGCGAGTCGCCGTCGGCGGAAACCACGGGAGCTTGCGCGCCGGCCCGGTCGACGGTCGGTTTCTCTTCCTCTCCCTCGAAGACGAGCTCGGCACGCGCCGCGGCGTCGGGCGCCTGGCTTCCGTGACTCGAGGGATCGCCTTCGGCGGACGGAATCGAGCGCAGGATCACGGTCGTCACCACGATCGCGACGACCGCGGCAGCGAGCTTCATGGATGTGGACATCGTCAGCACTCCTCCTTCGGTGGCGCCGGCGAGAAGTGCGCCGGCGTTCGCGGGCTCGGTCGCGGCCGCGCCGGAGGATCCGGGCGGAGCGACGAGAGCGGGGCCAACCGCGAGAGGAGCGAGCGATGCCATCCAGGCCTTGCGATCGCCGCCGTTCTGCGCGTCGAGCCGCGCGCGCATCTCGGCGAGCGCGCGGGCGATCCGCTGCTTCACGGTGGCGACGGGCAGGTCGAGCCGTCGCGCCATCTCGCGAGGGGGAAGCCCCTCGAAGTACCGGAGGAGTAGTGCCGTCCGATTGCGCTCCGAGAGCGATTTCAGAGCCTCGACGAGCTGGCCGAGGATCTCGACCTCGACGAGCGAGTCGACCGGCGAGACGGGCTGCTGCGCTTCCGGACGCGCGTTGCCACGCTCGCGCTCGTGACGCCGGCCGTCGCGCCGAGCGTCCTGTCGGACGACGTTGCGCACCACCGACGCGAGCCAGCTCCGCCCGGCTTCCGTCTTTCGCGGTGGGCTCTCGAGTGCCCGTAGCCAGGCCTCCTGCGCCACATCGTCGGCCGTCGCGTCATCTCGCACGAGGCTTCGCGCGAGAGCTCGGACGAATTCGGAGTGTCGGGTCAGGAGGTCCATCGTCACCCTGGGGCTGGCGGTTGGTCGTGTCATCGATTCTGCCTCCGGTGGGGGGGCGTTTTCCAGAGTTCTCGCCCCGTAGATGCCGGGGAAAGTGAATCGATGACACGGAAATCTAACGGAGATCCGTGGCCTTCGTCTCCGTGGACGGAAGTGGGAACGATTCCGCCGTGGCCTCCGCGAGTCGGTCGGTGCGGGGCGGCGAGGCCGCTACTCCTTCATGTTCTTGAAGATCTCGTAGGCGCGCTCCGGCAGCTCGCCGTTCTTGCGCGCGGCGTCGGCGCGTTCGCGAACGAAGTCGAGGTCGCCCTTGGCGGTCTTGGCGCGGCCGAAGAGCGAGGGCAAGCGGACGGTCGAGATCCCCCGGAGGAATCGGATCTCGACGCTGTCGGGATCCTGCTTCACCGCCTTGTCGAGGAGAGCGAGACCCTCCTTGCTGTAGTTCAGCTTGCGGATGGGGAGGCTCGCGGCGCGCGCGGCGAGCAGGCGCGTGCTGCCGAGGTAGGCGAGCAGACGCGGCGTGTCGCCCTCGGTCTGGCGGATGACCTTCAGGTGCCGCTCGGCCTTCTTGGCGGCGTCGTTGTCGCCGACGAGTCCGTCGTAGTACGTCGGCAGCACCTCATCGAGGGCGGTCGGCTCGGGGGCCGGCGTCTCGGCCTTTTTGTCGGCGGCCGCCGTATCGCTCGCGTCCGGATCGTCGGACTCGGTCGAAGGGGCCGGGGCTCCTTCGGACCCGTGGAGCGAATCGGCCTCCGGGAGCTGGCCCGACCCCGGGCTCGAGCAGCCGACGGCGAGCAGCAGGAGAAGGAGGGCCCCGATCCAGCCTCGGAGCCGCAGGGATTCGTGATAGGCTTGGCGCGGCTTCATGGGACGAGTGTAGCTGTTTTTGGCATCCGGCAAGGCATCGATCGCGAACACCTTGCTGCGGACCCGCATATCATGAGTACGACCGAAGATCTGATCCTCGTGGGGGGAGGGCTGGCCAACGGCCTTCTCGCCTACCGGCTGGCGATGACCCGGCCCGAGATCCGGCTTCTGCTGCTCGAGCGCGGGAACCGGCTCGGTGGGGATCACACGTGGTCGTTCCACACCCACGATCTGACGGCGGAGCAGCGGGAGTGGGTTCGCCCGTTCGTCCGGCACTCGTGGGAGCGGCATGAGGTCCGCTTTCCGGGGCTCGCACGCACCCTCGACTCGGGCTACCACTCGACGACGTCGGAGGCGCTGCACGACGTGCTTTCGGAGTCGCTCGGCGACCGGATCCGCACCGGTGCGGACGTGGAGCGCGTGGAGCGGGATCGCGTGACGTTGTCCGATGGAACGAGCCTTTCCGCCCACGCGGTCATCGACGGACGCGGACCGTTGCCGTCGCCGCATCTCGAGCTCGGCTACCAGAAGTTTGTCGGGCAGGTGCTGACGCTCGACGCCCCGCACGGGCTCGACGGGCCGATCTTGATGGATGCGACGGTGGAGCAACGCGACGGATTCCGCTTCGTGTACACGCTGCCGTTCGCCGAGGACCGGTTGCTTGTCGAAGACACGCGGTACAGCGACACGCCGACGCTCGACGATGCCGATCTACGCGAGGCGGTCACGCGCTACGTCGCGGAACAGGGCTGGAGTGTCCGCCGCGTCGAACGCGAGGAGCGAGGCGTGTTGCCGATCGTGCTCGACGGCGACATCGACGCGTTCTGGAACGACGGCGCGCACGGACTGTCGGACGGGGTGCCCCGCAGCGGACTTCGCGCCGGCCTGTTTCACCCGACGACGGGCTACTCGCTCGCCGAAGCGGTTCGACTGGCCGACGACATCGCGGGAGCCGGGAGCTTCGATTCGGCCTCGCTGCGGATCCGCATCCAGGATCGATCGCGCGAGGCGTGGCGACGCGACGCGTTCCTTCGATTCCTCAATCGGATGCTGTTCCGCGCTGCCGAGCCCGACCGGCGCTACCGCGTGCTGCGCCACTTCTACACCAAGAGTGAGCCCATGATCCGGAGGTTCTACGCGGGCCGGCTGTCGTCGCTCGACCGAGTGCGGCTGCTGACCGGCGTACCCCCCGTTCCCATTCGACGTGCCGCCCGATGCATCGCGCCCGCCCGGCGTGAGGCCTCGACGGTGGCGCTGATGGAGAAGCCATGAAGAACAAGAACGTCGCGGTCATCGGCAGCGGTTTCGGCGGGCTTGCGCTCGCGATCCGACTGCAGTCCGCAGGACATCAGGTGACGCTGGTCGAGCAGCGCGATCGCCCCGGCGGCCGCGCGTACGTCTACGAGGATGCCGGCTTCAAGTTCGACGCCGGACCGACCGTGATCACGGCGCCGCAGTGCCTCGAAGAGCTCTTCGAGCTGTCGGGCCGCTCGATGAGCGATTACGTCGAGCTCCTGCCCGTGACGCCGTTCTATCGGTTGTTCTGGGAAGACGGCACGACGTTCGACTACACGAACGACGAAGCGCAGATGAACGAGCAGATCGCGCGCTTCAACGATCGGGACGTCGCCGGCTACGGCGATTTCCTGCGCTACGCCGAAGAGGTCTTTCAGGAGGGCTACGTGAAGCTCGCCGCGGAGCCGTTCCTCGACTGGTGGAGCATGATTCGCGTCGCACCGCAGCTCGTGAAGCTGCAGTCGTTCCGAACGGTCTACGACCGCGTGGCGCGATTCGTGAAGGACGAGAAGCTGCGCCAGGTGTTCAGCTTCCACTCGCTTCTCGTGGGCGGCAATCCGTTCTCGACGTCGGCGATCTACACGCTGATCCACGTGCTCGAGCGCCGCTGGGGCGTGTCGTTCCCGCGCGGCGGGACGGGCGCGCTCGTCCAGGGGCTGGTGCGGCTGTTCGAGGATCTCGGCGGCACGATCCGCCTCAACTGCCCGGCCGAGGAGATCGTGACCGAGAACGGGCGCGTGACGGGCCTTCGCGCCGGCGGCGGCTTCGAGCAGAGCTTCGACGCGGTCGCCTCCAACGCCGACGTCGTGCACACGTACGACAAGCTCCTCCGCGGAGAGGCCGCCGCACGACCGGCGGCGCGCAAGCTCACGAAGATGCGTCACAGCATGTCGCTCTTCGTGATCTACTTCGGAACGTCGAAGCGCTACCCGGATCTCGCGCACCACAACGTGATCTTCGGCCCGCGGTACCGCGAGCTCCTCGACGACATCTTCAAGAATGGCGAGCTCGCCGACGACTTCTCGCTGTACCTGCACGCGCCGTCGGTCACCGACGAGAGCCTGGCGCCCCCCGGGCATGAAGCCTTCTACGTTCTCTCGCCGGTGCCGCACCTCGAATCGGCACCGATCGACTGGGAGGTGGAGGGGCCGCGCTACCGCGACCGGATCCTCCAGTACCTCGACGAGCGCTACCTGCCCGGGCTTCGCGAGCACCTCGTGACGACTCGGATCTTCACGCCGAACGACTTCAAGAACGTGTTGAATGCGCACGCGGGATCGGCTTTCTCGCTCGAGCCTCGCCTCACGCAGAGCGCGTACTTCCGCGTGCACAACCGCGACGACCGGATCGGCGGGCTCTACTTCTGCGGTGCGGGAACGCACCCGGGTGCGGGGATCCCGGGCGTGGTCAACAGCGCCAAGGCGACTGCGGGCCTGATGCTCGAAGACCTCGGCGTTCCGCCGGGCGCTCGCAACGCACGAGCGGCCGCGGCCAGTCTCGAAGAGGTCGCGGGCGGATGAGCGAGCCGAGCGTCACCGTCGAGAAGCACAGCGAGCTCGCGATCCGCAAGGGTTCGAAGAGCTTCGCGGCGGCGGCGCGGCTGTTCGATCGCGAGACGCGCGAGAGCGCGACGCTCCTGTACGCCTGGTGCCGCTACTGCGACGACGTCATCGACGATCAGGTGCTCGGGTCGGCCGAGCGCGGGGCGCCGTCGGCGATCGCGTCGGACGCGGGCGCCACTCCCGAGGCACGGCTCGAGTGGCTGCGCTCCCACACGCGGCGTGCGCTCGACGGCGAGGATTCGACGGGGGCCCCGGCCTTCGATGCGCTCGCGCGCGTGGCGGCGCGGCATCGGCTGTCGCATGAGCCGGCGTTCGGGCTGCTCGACGGCTTCGCGATGGATGTCGAGGAGCGAACGTTCGACGAGCTCGAGGACACCGTCGACTACGCGTACCACGTGGCGGGCGTGGTCGGTATCCTCATGGCCGAGATCATGGGCGTGCGAGAGGAAGGGCCGCTTCGCTGCGCCGCGGATCTCGGCATCGCGATGCAGCTCACGAACATCTCGCGCGATGTCATGGACGACGCCGCGGCCGGTCGCGTGTACCTTCCCGCGAGCTGGCTGCGCGAGGCGGGCGTCGAGCCGGATGCCGCGAGCGTGGCGGATCCGGCGCATCGGGACGCGGTGTTCGCGGTGACCGAGCGGCTGCTCGCGGAGGCGGACCGCTACTACGCGTCCGGTCGGCGTGGGCTTTCCGCGCTGCGTTTCCGGTGTGCGTGGGCCATCGCGACGGCCGCGTCCGTCTACAGCGAGATCGGACGCGAGGTGAGGCGGCGCGGGTCGAGCGCGTGGGATGCGCGGGTTTCCACGAGCACCCTGCGCAAGGTCATGCTGGCAGCGCGGGCGTTCGGTCAGGCGCTCGTTCGTCGCTCGAGCTGACGGACGTCGAGGCCGAAGCCGCATCCGGTGCCGCATCGCTCGAGCGCGTCTTCGCACGATACCGCTCCGGCGCCCAGAGGAATCCGAACGACTTTGCCCCCTCGCGCTCGATCGTGCGGTGGTGGAAGTGGTGCGCGGTGACCAGGCCCTCGAGATAGCGCCGCATCGGGCCCTTCGGGATTCGCCACTTCAATCGGCGGTGCACCAGCACGTCGTGGAGCAAGAAGTAGCATGCGCCGTAGGCCGTCATGCCGAGCCCGATCCCGAGAGAGGTCGGGCTCCCGAGGACGCCGAAGAAGATGAGCACCATCGAGGGAAGCGCGAAGAAGATCCCGAACAGGTCGTTCTTCTCGAAGTGTCCTTCGCGCGGTCGGTGGTGCGATTCGTGCAGGAACCAGAGCGGACCGTGCATCAGGTAGCGATGCATGAGGTAGGCCGTGAGCTCCATCGTCCCGAAGGCGACGAAGAACCACGCGAGCACGATCAGCATGCGTCCGCGGCTCCGTCGGTCTTCGTGCCGGCCGGAAGATCGAGAAGCGAGCGCGAGAGCTCGAGGATCGGCGAATCGGTGATGCCCGCGTCGAGAAGCGCGCGGTGGGCTCCGGCGGCGAGGTTCTTCATGCGGTCGCGAGCCGCGGTCTCGCCGAGGAGAGACACCAGGTTCTGCTTGTCGCGATCCTGGCCGCACTCTTTGCCGGTGTCTTCCGGTCGTCCGACCCGGTCCAGCAGATCGTCGCGGATCTGGAAGATCAGTCCGAGGTCGTGCGTGAATCGCCGTAGCACTTCGACGTCGGCGTCGCGCGCACCGGCGACGCGTGCGCCCGTCTCGGCGGCCGCGCCGAACAGTACCGACGTCTTCTGACGGTACGTCTCCTCGAGGGCCGCGGCCCCGGGATTCGCGGCAGGCTCCTCCAGGTCGCGGGCCTGCCCGGTGACGAGGCCGCCGGGGCCGATCGTCGTCGACAGCAGACGCACGAGCTCGAGTCGCAGGAACGTCGTGAGCTGCGGAGCCTCGCTGATGACTTCGAACGCGCGGTTCATGAGCCCGATCGCGGCGAGCGTGGCGGTGTCTTCGCCGAACTCGCGGTGCGCCGTGGGTCGGCCGCGCCGGAGCTTGGCGTCATCCATCGAGGGAAGGTCGTCAAGCATCAGCGACGCGGTATGGACCATTTCGATGGCGCACGCCGGATCGAGAGCCTGACGGGCGGTCCCGCCGAGAGACTCGGCGATCCACAACGCGAGGAGGGGGCGGATCCGCTTGCCCGGCGCGAGCAGACTGTAGCGCATCACCCGCGCGAGCTCGTCGTCGGAGCCGGGAGCTTCGGGAATCAGCGCATCCAGTCGAGCGTCGACGAGCCGGCGGAGCTCACCGCTCCGGCCGTCGAGGCTTTCCGATCTTGAAATCATGGCGTTTCCTGAGAGGGGAGCCCGGAACCCCGTTTCGGGTCGTCCACAGTCTACCAGTTGAGTTCGCCATGGCTCTGCGGTTGGATTCGCGTGACGTATACTCGGTTCGGGATGAGACTTCCGAAGACAAGAGACGCGGGAGGACGCCTGGGGGCCCTCGCTGCGATCGCCGTGCTCGCCGTGGCGTGCCGCCATCCGGTTCCAGTCTGGCGGGAGGCGCCGACGGCGGTCCATCGAGCGGAATCCCGGAGCGCCCTGGATTCGGGGGAGCCGAGCCGGGAGGCCCGCCGTGAGCTGGCGGCCCTCGACCTCGAGGACCGGACGAGCAAGCGTCCCGCGCTCGTGGAGGCGCTCGAGGCGGAGGCGGTGGCCACCGGGGACCTCTCCCCGCGCGCTGCCGCGGCCGAGCTGGCGCTCCTCGAAGCCCGGCGTCTCGAGAAGCGGGACGAGCCGAAGTCGGTGGGCTGGGCTCTCCGCGCGGCCGAGATCGCGGCGGTCGTCCTGTTCGCCGAGGAGGGCCCCCCGGCCTTCGACCCGCGCGTGGAGCGCCTCCGCCTGCTGTACGCCCGGGCGACCGCTCGGTTCGCGAGCGCCTGCTTCGACCGTCGCTGTCGCACCGGCGAGGCGGGCACCGGTCTCGCGTGGCCGGGCGGAGAGCCTCTCGCCGTCACGATGCCCGAGGGTGGCGCCGGGCTGTGGTCGCCGACCGAGTTCGACGAGCTGATCCCGTGCGACGCCGTGCGCTTCGGCGGTCTGCGCGGTCACCATCGCGATCCGGGGATCGGCGCGGCGATGATCGGCTACCGGCCGAACGCCGTCGCCGAGGAGAAGAGCCGGATCGAGTATCACTACCCGCCCGAGGGCGTCGTCCGACCGGTGACCGCGGTGGTGACCTTCTCGCGTACGACGGCGGGCGCGACCCGCCCGGATCGCGTCGAGCTCCGGCTGTTCGATCCGCGCCGATCGGACGGGATTCGCCTCACGCCCGGACGGACGCTGCCGCTCGAGGTCGACTGGTCGGCTCCCTACGCCTACCTGATGTCGAAGACGGAGCTGAAGGGCCTTGGCTACCTCGGTACGCGAAAGCCCGCGCGCGCCGTGGAGCGACAGCGCGTGTATCTGCTCGAGCCGTACGATCCCGACAAGATCCCGCTTCTGATGATCCACGGGTTGCTCTCGAGCCCGCTCACCTGGATCGAGCTGACCAACGACCTGAACGCGGACCGCCGTGTGCGCGATCGCTATCAGGTCTGGCACGCCATGTATCCGGCGGGGCTTCCGTACTTGTGGAACGCGTCCGAGATGCGCCGCGAGATCGAGCTCCTGCGCAAGAAGGTCGATCCGACCGGCGACGATCCGGCGAGTCGTCAGATGGTGATCGTCGCGCACAGCATGGGCGGGCTCATCACGAAGACGCTCGTCTCGGAAAGCGGCGACGTGATCTGGGATGCCGTCTTCACCGTGCCGCCGGACGAGCTCGATGTATCGGAGGAGGACCGCGAGCGTCTGCGCGAGATCTTCATGTTCCGGCCGCTGCCATACGTCTCGCGAGCACTGTTCATCGCGGTTCCGCATCGCGGTTCGAGCATCGCGGACGGCTTCGTCGGGTGGCTCGGCAAGAGTCTCATCAAGCTGCCGGAGGAGTTCGTGCGGTTGTTCCGGAGCGTCACGCGGCAGAACCCCGAGGCAGTGCGCCCCGAGATGCGCAAGATGCTGGCGAAGGGCGGGCCGTCGAGCATCCAGGCGTTGTCGCCGAATCACCCGGTGCTCGGCGTATTGGCCGACCTGCCCGTCGATCCGCGGATCCCGTTCCACGTCCTTCACGGCGACCGGGCCGGCCGCGGTGAGACGGACGGCGTCGTTCCCGGCTGGAGCAGCCGGATGCAGGGCGCGGCGTCCGAAGCGACGTTCGAGAGCGGGCACGACGTCCACGCGCAGGCTCTTGCCGTACGCGAGATTCTGAGGATCCTGCGCCTGCCGCTCCCGGATCCCCCTCCCGGCTCCTGAGATCGGGGTTGCCATCGGGCCCTGCGATCGGTTCCAATCCACTACAGGCCCGGGCTTTTCTGTTTCGATAGACCTTTCAGAACCCGACCCGACCCAGGGGATATCTCACGATGAGCACGACCGACGAGCCGAACGCCGGCTCCGCCGAAGAGTCTCCGCGATCCGACAAGGCGTCGGATCCGCCACCGCTTCCGCCGCTGTCCGCGAAGAGCGTGAGCCGATCCGAGCGGGCCGCCCTCGAAGCGGAGACGCTCCCGCCGGTGTGGGGCCTGCCGAAGAAGCTCCTCTTCCGGTTCGCGCTCCTGTACTTCCTGCTGTACGCGATGCCGTTCGCGGTGACCACCGTCGCCGCGCTCGATGTGCAGCTCGAGGCGTGGTTCGAGACCGAGATCATCCCGAACGACGTCAACATCGGTGAGAAGTATCAGGGTGTATGGCGCGAGATCGTGCCCTGGGTCGGCGACAAGGTGTTCGGCCTCGACATCACGATCTTTCCGGCGGGCAGCGGCGACACGACCTACAACTACGTCGAGATCCTCGTGTTCGCCTCTGCGGCGCTCCTGCTCGCGCTGATCTGGTCGTTCCTGTTCCGCAGGACCCGAAACCATCGCGTGCTCGCGTGGTGGTTGTGGACGGGCGCCCGCTACTACGTCGGCATGTACATGCTGATCTACGGCTTCGCGAAGATCTTCCCGGGGCAGTTCCGGTTCCCGCCGCCCGAGACCCTGATGCAGCAGTTCGGCGACGCATCTCCCATGCGAATCCTCTGGTTCTTCATGGGCTTCTCGGAGACCTACACGCAGTTCGCGGGGTGGGGCGAGGCCATCGGGGGCTTCCTCCTGTTCTTCCGGCGTACGGTGTCGCTCGGCGCCGTCATCCTCGTGGCGGTGCTGTCGAATGTCGTGATGCTGAATTACTGCTACGACGTCCCCGTGAAGCTCTTCTCGTCGCACCTGTTGGTGATGGCGTTCGCGATCCTGCTCCCGGACTTGCGCCGTCTGTTCCGCGTGTTCGTGCTGAACCGCGCGACCAAGCCGCGGAACCTGACGGGCCCGATCCCCTACCGTTTTGTGCGGGGGGCGCTCGTCGTCGTGAAGCTCGCATTCGTCGGCTACCTGCTCTACTCGCACGTCGAGCAGGGGCGGAAGATGCTCGAGTTCCAGGCCGACCAGCCGGTGTCGCCGTTCGCCGGCGCGTGGACGGTCGAGTCCTACACCCAGGACGGGGAGGAAAGGCCGCCGCTTCTCACCGACCCGGATCGGTGGCAGAATCTGGTGTTCTATTCCCAGTGGATGAGCGTCCGACGCATGGACGACCGCGTCGACCGATTCGCGGTCGAGCTCGACGAGTCCGCGGGCACGCTCGTCGTGGCGAAGTTCTTCGACCAGGAAGTCAAGTTCGAGCTGACGTACGCGGAGCCCGAGGAAGACAAGCTCGTCATCGAGGGCGAGCTCGACGGCAACGCGATTCGCGTCGAGCTCGTGCGGCGGAAGTTCCCGCTCCTCGAGCGCGGTTTCCACTGGATCAACGAGAGACCGAACAACAGCTAGTGCGACCCGCTCCATGAATCGACCGACATCCGTGCCCGGCGGCGCCCCGCGATTCGCGACGACGTCCTGGACTCTGATCGTCGACGCGGGCGGGCCGAGGACCGAACAGTCCGAGCGCGCGCTCGCGACGCTGGTCGAGCGCTACTGGCATCCTCTCTACGCGTACCTCAGGCGTCGCGGTCACGACGCGCCGAACGCGCAGGACCTGACGCAGGCGTTCTTCGCGCGCTTCCTCGAGAAGACCACCGTCGAGGACGCGTCGCAGGAGCGGGGTCGATTCCGGACATTCCTCCTCACGTGCCTCGACCACTTCGTGCGCAACGAGTGGGACAAGGCGAACGCCCAGAAGCGGGGCGGAGGGCAGCTTCCCGTCTCGATCGATCTGGAGGCGGCCGAGGGCCGCTTCGCGGTCGAGCCCGCACACGAGCGAACGCCCGAGCGCGAGTTCGAGCGCCGCTGGGCGCTGACGGTTCTCGACCGAGCGCTCGCGCGCGTGGAGGCCGGCTTCGACGGAGAGGATCGCGCGGAGGAGTTCGCCTTGATGCGTCCCTTCCTGACCGGTGAGCTTCCGCGGGGGGCCTCGACGGCGGCCGCGGAGAAGCTCGGGAAGTCGCCGGGGGCGTTCAAGGTCGCGGTGCACCGCCTGCGGCGCCGCTACGGGGAGGCGGTGCGAGCCGAGATCGCGGACACCGTCTCGAGCGCCGAGGAGGTCGACGACGAGGTGCAGCACCTCCTCCGGGCTCTTCGCGACGACGACTGAGGCGCCCCTGGGGGTCCCTCGAAAGAATCTCCGGATCTCTCGGTAACCTTTCGGCCTCGATGCTGGATCTACGTTGGGCGGCAACCAAGCAGCCCCCCAGCGAGGAGCAGCACGGCATGGAGCAGGTGAGCCGAGAACAGCTGCGGCGGAAGATGCCGCGGATCGAGATCCAGCGTCGGATGGGCGAGCGCCACCGTCATCGCGTGACGTACCGGGCGCGGCAGCGGGATCTCGATCGCCCGGTGGTCCTTCGCGTGTTCCGGACCGGCACCGCCGGGGACGCCAAGGCGGCGACCCGTTTCGTCCGCGAGGCGCGCGCGCTGGCCTCCGCCACGCACGAGGGGCTGGCGTCCGTGTACGACTTCGGGCGCATCGGCGATGTGTACTACCTGGTGACCGAGCTCGTCGACGGGGCGACCCTTCGCGAGTGCATCGACCGCGGGACGCTTCGGCCGGCGGCCGCGCTCGAGATGGCGCGCCGGATCTGCGGGGCCGTCGACCACGCCGCGGAGCGAGGCGTGACGCATCGGCGGGTCGTGCCCGAGAGCGTGCTCCTCGATGATGCCGGCCGGCCGAAGATCGTCGACCTCGGCATGGCGGACGGCATCTGCGGGCGCGAGCGGGCGAGCGACCCGCGCGCGGACGTGTTCGGGATCGGGATGTTGCTGCACGAAGCGCTGACCGGCGAGCCGCCGCTCGGCAAGCACGCTCCCCCGTCGGCCACGCCCGGCGTCGACGGCGCGGTCGACGAAATCCTCGGGCGTGCGCTCGATCACGACCCGGAGCGTCGCTACGCGGACGCGAGCGAGCTGGGCCGGGCGATCGCCACGCTGCTCGAGTCGCCGGCTCGAGCGGCTCGTACGAAGAAGCCGAAACCCGACGCGAAGCCGGCGCCGTCTCCGTCCGGCGCGACGGGTGCGGGCGCGCGACCGTCGTCGCCGAGCGAGGCAGCCGAAGGGGAGCGCGCGTCGCTTCCGGCGATCCCCTTCCACGTGTCCGGCGAGGTCACCACCGCGACGGGCATTCTCGCGCTCGACGGCGACGAGATCCGACTCGATTACCGCAAGCGCTGTCTCGGGATCGTGCCGATCGCGTTCGAGACCACGCGGATCCCGCTTTCGGATATCCGGTCCGTCGCGTTCGAGCCTCGGCGTCTCGGCCCTCGCATTCGGCTCGTGCCGCGGAGCTTCCTGCGGTTCCAGGGACTGCCGTGCGGCGACTACGAGCTCCGGCTGCGCGTGCGTCTGTGCGACGTCCGGAGTGCCGAGCGCATCGCCGAGGAGATCGGACGCCGGATCGGGAGTGACAGCTGCACGGACGACTCGGCGTCGTAGAGCGGCGAGAACTTCGTACGGCCCGAGGTCACTTCCTTTTAACGAGATGCGGCGATCGGACTAGTTGGCAGGGCCCCAAGGGGTTGTGGCTTTCCGGGTGTGTCGGTACGATCGGGCTGGTTCCATTCCGTGGCCGTCGGGGGAGTCGGTCGCGCGCGATCCTCACGTCCGGGTCCTCGTACCCCACTCGAAAGGTAGAGACAATGGCAGAGAGAAGGAGAGGGTTCCGCAGCTTGCTGGCCGCCTTGTGCGCGCTTGCCCTGCTCGCCGGACCGGTTGCCGCCCAGTGCATCGAAGGATGCGATGGCCAAGGCAATGCGACCTTGCTGACTCGCGGCCGATGCGACATCGGCAGCAACTTCAAGTTCCGGATGGGTGGTGCCCCGCAGGCGCCCTACATCCTGCGCATGGACTTCGGCGCGGGGCCGACCGACGTTCCCGGAGTCGGCGAGTTCTGCCTCGACTTCAGCGACGACCTTCAGGTCCTCGGCGAGGGAACACTCAACAACCGCGGACTCCGTGCGGTCTTCTATTCGATCCCGGACGACCCGGGGCTGGTCGGGCAGCTGCTCGCCTTCCAGGCCGAGATTCAGGACGCTTCGGCGCCGAACGGCGTCGCCATCTCGAACGGCTTCTTTGTCGAGCTCTGCGGCTCCGGCAACAAGGGCAACGTTTGCCCGCCTTGCCCGGGCGATCAGGGATGCACGCCAGGCTACTGGAAGAACCACCCGCAGGCGTGGCCGTTCACGCCTTTCATGCCCAGTGATCCGATCAGTTCCGTCTTCACGATTCCCGAGTGCCTCGCGGACTGTTCGCCGGACCTGGCTTCGACGTCCCTGATCAAGGGTCTCGACTTCAATGGCGGAGGCGGCATCTGCGGTTCGGCGCGAATCCTGCTGCGTGCGGCGATCGCGTCGGCGCTCAACGCGAGCCACCCGAGCGTCGCTTACCCGCGGACGCTCGAGTCGATTCTGGAAGACACGGACGCGGCGCTCGCCGAGTGCTCGCGCGACCCGATGCTCGACCTCGGGGCGGCGCTCGACTCGGACAACAACCGAGGCTGCCCGCTCAACAACGACGGATCCTCGGACGGGCAGGGCGATCCGCCGGTGGTGGAAGACGACTGCGATCGCGGCGTCCTCCGTCTCGGCTACACGCACATCGTCTTCTACGAGGGAGACTTCCCGGTCGACCTGACCGTCAGCGCCTGCGATGCGGGCGACCAGGCCCTGATCGGCGAGGCGAACTTCTCGTTCGATCCGGACAACCTGCCGGCGTTCCCCATCGGCGACGAGAACCTCACGGTCACCGACGTGAATGTGCACGCGGGCGCGCTGGTCATCTACGTCACGATCGACGGCGTCAATTTCTCGGACAATGGCACGCTTCCCGATTCGACGACCCTCAAGGTCGCCGCCGGTGATGTGACGTCCGAGCGCACCATCGGGACGTCGTGCGATACGCCGATCGGCCCGGGGTACAAGTTCAACCCGGTCTTCATCGAGAAGGTCAAGGTGATCGAGCCCTTCGCGCTCGTCGGACAGGGAACGGGGGGGAACAAGTAGGCCCCGACTCCCCTTCGAATTTGCGGAATCCTTCAGAAGGCCCGCGCGACCACCGTCGCGCGGGCCTTTTTTTTGACTCCGTGATCGGCTACGCGAAGGAGGGGCAGGCAAGGTCTGTGATATCCTGACGCGCTGGAACGAAATTCGAGGATAGCGCACATGGCCAGACCGACTTCCAGCACGGGAGCCTCGTCCACGCAGCACCGGATTCCCGGGGGGATTCACGGCGCGGCGGTCACCGTTCACGATTCGAGCCGGGACGCGAGCCTGGCCGTGGCCCAGGAGATCGCGGCGCTGATCCGCGAGCGGGCATCGCGCGGGGCGAATGCCGTCCTCGGCCTTGCCACGGGCTCGACCCCGAAGGGCGTCTACGAAGAGCTCGTTCGGATGCATCGCGAGGAGGGGCTCTCGTTCGCGAACGTGCTCGTCTTCAACCTCGACGAATACTGGCCGATGGAGCCCGACGCGCTCCAGAGCTACCACCGCTACCTCGGCAAGCAGCTCCTCGATCACGTGGATCTCGACCCCGCGAACGTGCACCTCGTGGACGGCAACGTGCCGCTCGAGGAGATCCCGGACTGGTGCGCCGACTACGAGCGCCGGATCGAGGAAGCCGGCGGCATCGATCTGCAGATCCTCGGCATCGGCCGTACCGGCCACATCGGATTCAACGAGCCCGGATCGGGACGTCACAGCCGGACTCGCCTGATCACCCTCGACAAGGCGACCCGGCTCGACGCGGCGAGCGATTTCTTCGGCGAGTGGAACGTGCCGAGGAACGCCGTGACGATGGGCGTCGGGACGATCCTCGGTGCGCGTCGGATCGTGCTCATCGCGTACGGCGAGCACAAGGCGGCGATCGTGCGTCGCGCGCTCGAGGGACGCGTGACGGCGGATCTCGTCGCGAGCTTCCTGCGCGAGCACGGGAACTCGGAATTCATGCTCGACCGCGAGGCGGCGGGCGAGCTGACGCGCTTCAAGACGCCGTGGCGGCTCGGCTCGATCGCGCGCTTCGGCTACCAGTGGGATGTTGACATGACCAAGCGCGCCGTCGTCTGGCTGGCGTGCGAGCTCGAGAAGCCCATCCTGAAGCTGACCGACGAGGACTACAAGGATCGCGATCTCGGTGAGCTGCTCGCGGCGCGCGGCTCGGCGTACGAGCTGAACATCGAGGTCTTCAAGTCGCTGCAGCGGACCATCACGGGCTGGCCGGGCGGAAAGCCGGATCGCCCGCGTGAGGACGGCAGCCCGGACATCTTCCCGAAGCGCTGCCTGATCTTCAGCCCGCATCCTGACGACGACGTGATCTCGATGGGCGGAACGATGATCCGGCTCTGCGATCAGGGTCACGAGGTGCACGTCGCCTATCAGACGTCGGGGAACATCGCGGTGTGGGACGACGACACCGAGCGGCACGCCGACTTCGTGCGCGAGTACGCGGCGGCCTTCGGGCTCTCGGGCGTGTCGGACGAGATCGCGTCGACGTTCGAGAGCGTGCGGGACTTCGTTCGCACGAAGGAGCCCGGCGAGGTGGACATCGAGGCCGTCCGAAAGATCAAGGGCCTGATCCGTCGCACGGAAGCGCGGGCGGCGGCTCGGTACTCGGGTGTCGCTTCCGAGCGCATCCACTTCCTCGATCTTCCGTTCTACGAGACGGGCCTCGTGAAGAAGAGCCCGGTCGGCGAGCCGGACTACGAGATCCTCATCGAGCTGCTCGAGTCGGTACGTCCGCACCAGATCTACGCCGCCGGCGACCTGGCGGATCCGCACGGCACGCACCGCGTTTGTCTCGATGCGATCCTGACGGTGCTCGGGCGCGTGCGCGACCGGGACTGGATGAAGGACTGCGAGGTCTGGCTGTACCGCGGCGCCTGGCAGGAGTGGGGGCCCCAGGACATCGAGATGGCCGTCCCGCTCTCGCCGGACGAGGTGTCGCGCAAGCGGATCGCGATCTTCAAGCACGAGTCCCAGAAGGATCGGGCGCTGTTCCCCGGATCCGACCAGCGCGAGTTCTGGGAGCGTGCCGAGGCGCGCAACCGCGGAACCGCCGAGCTCTTCGACGAGCTGGGGCTCCCCGAGTA
>CAZQZX010000002.1:24847-93976 GCA_964597885.1 uncultured Planctomycetota bacterium | reverse complement strand
GGATGGCGAGGGCGACGGGACTCGAACCCGCAACCACCGGATCGACAGTCCGGTACTCTAACCAATTGAGCTACGCCCCCATCCAGAGGCATCTCTTCGGCACGACCGATCGGGAACTTGAGGGGTGGTGGGCGATGCAGGACTCGAACCTACGACCCCTTGCTTGTAAGGCAAGCGCTCTAGCCAACTGAGCTAATCGCCCGACGGAACGCCGCCGAAAGAAGCGCAGAGTCTATCGTCCCGCTGAAATGCTGTCAACCGCTTTCCTGAACCCTTACCAGCTTTGCTTTTAGCCGTTTTTATCTTATATTTGCGCCCCCTTTTTCCGCCCGCCAATGAGTTGAGGTGCAGGACATGAACATCTGTGTGGTCGGCACTGGATACGTCGGTCTCGTCGTCGGGACCTGCTTTGCCGAGAACGGAAACCGGGTCGTCGGAGTCGACGCCAACCCGGACAAGATTCGCACCCTCGAAGAGGGCAATATCCCCATCTACGAGCCGGGTCTCCTCGAGCTCGTCCGACGCAATCGCGAAGAGGAACGACTCTCCTTCACGACCGACCTGGTGCCGTCCGTTCAGCAGGCGGACGTCGTGTTCATCGCCGTCGGAACCCCCGAAGGCGAAGACGGCTCGGCGGATCTCTCGCACGTGCTCGGAGTCGCGAAGGAAATCGCCGCGGCCATGAACGGCTACAAGGTGGTCGTCCTGAAGAGCACCGTGCCCGTCGGCACCAACAAGAAGGTCACCGCGGTCCTCAACGAGGGCACCGATCACGAGTTCGACGTCGTCTCGAACCCCGAGTTCCTGAAGGAAGGAACGGCGCTCGACGACTTCATGTATCCCGACCGCGTCGTCATCGGCGCCAACTCGCAGCGTGCCGCCGACGTCATGAACGAGCTCTACTCGCCGTTCGTGCGTACCGGCAAGCCCATCTACGCGATGGACCCGCAGAGTGCCGAGGTCACGAAGTACGCCGCGAACGCCATGCTGGCCACGCGAATCTCGTTCATGAACGAGATCGCCCGCCTCTGCGAGCGGGTCGATGCCAACGTCAACCTCGTCCGGCAGGGGATCGGATCCGATTCCCGCATCGGCTTCTCGTTCCTGTTCCCGGGCCCCGGCTACGGCGGCTCCTGCTTCCCGAAGGACGTGAAGGCGCTCGTGAAAACGGCGAGCGAGGTCGGCTACAACATGGCCATCGTCCAGGCCACGGAAGAGGTCAACGCCGACCAGAAGCGCTTCATGGTGCCGAAGATCGTGAAGCGGCTCGGAGAGGACCTTTCGGGCAAGGTCATCGGGGTCTGGGGCCTCGCCTTCAAGCCGCGAACCGACGACATGCGAGAAGCTCCCTCGATCACGATGATCGAAGACTTGCTCGCGCGGGGCGCCACCATCCGCGCGTTCGATCCGGAGGCGGCGGCCGAGGCCAAGCACTTCTTTGGCGACCGGATCACCTACTGCTCGAAGCCGATGGAAGCCGTGGAGGGCGCGGACGCGCTCGTCCTGGTGACCGAGTGGAACGAGTTCCGACGGCCCGACTTCGAAGAGATGAAGCAGAAGATGCGAAGCCATCACATCTTCGACTGCCGCAACATCTACGAGAGCGATCGCCTCTCGGAGCTCGGCTTCAGCTACGAGGGGATCGGCGTCCCCGGCACCGACGGCTGATTCGAAACACAACCCGGCGACGGGGAGGCACGGCCTTCCCCGTCGCCGGATCGCAATCCTCACTCACTCGTCGCTCGCTCCCTTCGACGGGTCCTGCTTCGACGGGTCCTGCTTCGGCGTGGCCTGCTTCATCGAGGCCAGTCGTTTCCACGATTTGAGCTTCTCGACGCGAGCCGTCATTCCCGCGAACTCACCACCGTCCGCCTCCAGCCGCTGGAAACGCTCGCGGCATTCCATCAGCGTTTCCTCGGCGAGCGCGACGTTCGACTCGTCGAGGTAGGTCGCGGCGATCAGGTCGTACGCCGAGATCACCGATCGCGGCTCGTCGATGTAGTCTTCGAGGATCGTGCGAAGGGTCGTGCGCGCGTCGTTCCAGCTCTTGAGCGACCGGTGGCACTTCGCGATCCACAACAGGGCGGTCGCGCCCCGCTTGCGAGCGCCGGGACACTGTCGCGCGACCTGCCCGTACAGATCGATCGCGCGCTCGAGCTCTTTCTCGCGCCGCTTCAGATGCCCGAGCTCCAGGAGCGCTCGCGCGACCAGATCCTCGGGGCTTCCGTGCACGAGCACTTCCTGGAAGGCCTTCTCGGCCGCGGCCGCCTCCCCGATCGAACGCTGGATCTCGCCGATGCGGAACGCTGCCGTCGCGCAGCCTTCCTTGTCCTCGGGGAAACGCACGCCGACCTCGGCATACGCGGCCACCGCCGCCAGAAGGATCTGCCGCTTCTCCTCGCCCTCCTTCCCGTGGCTCTGCTTCTTGACGGCGTAGGCCGCCTTGAGCTGCGCTTCGGCACTGGCCGGAGCCGCGGGTTCCTCGGTCCACGCGACCGCCGCCATCAGGGCGACGATCGTGAACGCCGTCAGCATGCTTCTCATGTCAGTCTCCTTTCTTCCAGGCGCGGGGTGAGCAGGGCGGCCTCCTTCTCGGCGGTGATGCGATCGCGGATCATCTTCCGCGCGCGATGGAGGCGCACCTTGACGTTGGCAAGGCTCAGGTCGAGCAGGCCCGCCATCTCGAAGTAGCTGTGATGCTCGAGATAGCGCAGCACGACGATCAGGGCGTAGGGCTCCGGCAGGTCGGCTACCGCACGAACGACGGCACGGTGACGCGTGGCCGACTCATCGGCTTCGTGGATCTCTTCGATCCCGCTCTGCCGCTCGTCGATCGCGACCGAGGCCCCGCCGACACTCTCGAGCGACAGCACCGAGTGGTCGCGGCGACGCCGGTAGTCGATCGCGACATGGAACGCGATCCGAAACAGCCACGGACCGAAGGCCGAAGGCGTGTCGAGGTTCTTCAGCGAGAGGAACGCCTTCAGGAACGTGTCCTGAGCGAGATCCTGAGAGACGTGGTAGTCGCCGACGAGCCGCTGGATGAACCCGCGAACCGACTCGCCGAACGAATCCATGAGTCGACCGAAGGCTTCGCGGTCGCCGTGAATCGACCGATCGATGTCGGTCAGGGACTCGCGCTTCATGGTGTGGTTCCCCCTCCCCGGAATCGGGTCGCTCGGGCCCGAGGGGTCGAATCGACCGGATTCGGGCCGTTGGCGCACGGTCGCGGCAGCTCGCCAGGCAACCGCATTCGGGACCGGTGCGCGTGCGGGGATTAGTCGGCTTCCTCTGCGATCGGTTACACGATCCCCGAGAAATGGAAGCCGTACGGCGAGGACCTAACGGATGGGGATCCTGCGCGGCGGAATGAGAGCTACGGCGAGAGCGGTCCGTCGCCTTCGATCAGCGCGGCGATGCGCTCCATCACCATCCGAAGCCGCTCGCGGCTCGACATCGCCGGCTCTCGCGAGAAGTCGATCGGCGCGCCGAACCGGACGTGAAGCGGAACGAGTCGAGGGAAGCGCGCGCCGCGCGGGAAGGCCCGGTGAGGTCCGATCAGCGCCACCGGAACGACGAGAGCATCGGTCCGGCTCGCGAGCGCGATCACGCCGGGGAAGCCCTCGCCGAGCACGCCGTCGTAGCTCCGGGTGCCCTCGGGGAAGATCGCGACGACACTGCGCGTGCGGAGCGCCTCGATTCCCTGGCGGATCGCGGCGAGCTGCGAGCCCTGGCTCGAGAGAGGAATGCAGCCCATCCGCCGGCAGAACCAGCCGAGCAGCGGAAGGTTGTAGTAGATGTCCGCCATCAGATACGTGATGCGATGGGGGATCGACGCCTGAAGCACGACCGGGTCGAGGAAGGACGTATGGTTCGGAGCGAGAAGGATCGGCCGACGCCCGGGCACCGGCGGGCGACCGTCCACGCGAGTCGGATACAGCAGTCGGAAGATCGGAGCCACCGCGAACACGAACGAGAAGAACCAGATCCGATCGACCACACGCATCACGCGCTCGCCGAGGGTTGCTCCTTCGCCCTTTCGATCGGGACTCGTGCGATCGGGACTCGTGATGGCATCACTCCGGAGTAAAAAAGGCGGGCCGGTGATCCCGGCCCGCCATGATGTCTCGTCCGATGCAGCCGGCGTTTACCGGCGGATGTACTTGCGCGCTTCCTGGGCGATCGCCGAGCCCGGCGCGCGACGCGTGACCTCGCGGTAGAGATCGTACGCGAACTTGCCGTATTCCGGCTTCTCGTTGCGGAGCTGATCCCAGCAGCGCGCCGACCAAAAGAGTGCCTTGGCCAGGACGTCCTGCGGAACCGTTCCCTCGCGATCGTCCATGACGACCACGCGCAGGTAGCAGTCCTTCAGCGCTTCCTTGAACTTCGACTGCGCGAAGTAGCTGTCGCCGAGGCCGATGTACGCGCCGAAGACGACGGCCGGATCGGTGGTCTCGCTGTCGGCTTCGAGGATCGCCTTGAAGTAGTTCTCGGCCTTCTTGTACTGGCGCTCCTGGATGTAGACGCTTCCGATGCGAAGACGCGTGGCGCTCGCGACGGCCGGGTAGTCGTCACCGACCTTGGCCTGCAGCTTCTCGAGCTCCGACAGCGCCACCGAGAACTTGCCGGCGCGCTCGTCGATCTCGATCAGACCGAGGTCCGCGCGGAACTCGTACTCGGGATCGTAGTCCTTGTTGCCGACGTCGCGCTTGAGCTTGCCGAAGTCGGCGCGGGCGCCTTCGACGTCGTTCTTGTTCAGCTTGCACATCGCGATCTTGAGCTGCGCTTCCGGGACGAAGCGGCTGTCGCTCACCTCGGCTCGCAGGCGCTCGTAGCCGGTGATCGCGGCGTCCCAGTCGCCCATCGCGTACTGGCACTCGGCAGCTCGGAACAGGCTGTGCTGCTTCAGCCAGTGCGGGCTCTTGCGCTTGGCGAGACCCGTGAACAGCTCGAGCGCGTCCTCGAACCCGCCCGAGTTGAACGCGTCCATCGCCTCGGTGAAGTCCGAGTTCTTGCGCGCGTACTGGACGTAGTTCACCTTCGACGTGCTCATCTCCTGATCGAGCGAGACGCCGCGGCTCTCGAGCTTGTACTTGATGACCGTGTACGTTTCCTTCGTCACCTGGATCTTCTGCGTCGAGCTCTCCTTGGGGAAGACGACGCCGTCCTTCTGGTGGATGCGATCCTGCGCGAACGCGGGAACGGTAACGAGCACGCCCAGGACGAGGGCGAGGAAGGATCGTCGGAACGTCATGACACGACTCCTGCCTTTTTTCTTCTCGGGTGAAAGCCGGTTGTTCGAGCGCACCGCCCGTTCTTCTCGGATCGTCGGACTCTCGTCCGCATCCCGGGGGGCACGGTGAACCCTGCGGTTCGTCTCAACCAGCCCTGCGGTTCTTCTCAACGGCTGTGGGTCCAGCGGAACGGCCGAGCGGCCGCGAACCGGACATCCTAGGCCAATCCGAATCGAGCGTCAAGGGCCCCAGGGAGGCCCCTTCCGACCAGGAATTACGTCTTTCCGTGGTACTTGGTTCGGATCAGTTCCGCGACAACGGCCACACCGATCTCACCCGGGGTCTGAGCCCCGATCTCGATGCCGATCGGGGCGTGGACGCGCTCAAGCTGTTCGTCCGTAACCCCTTGATCTCGAAGATTCTTATAGACCGTCTGGATCTTGTTGCGGCTGCCGATCATGCCGAGGTAGCGGTACTCGTGGCCCATCGCCAGCCGCAAGACTTCCTCGTCGGTGGCGAAGCCGCGGGTGATCAGCGCCACGTAGGAGAAGGCCCCCGGCTGCACGTGCTCGTAGATGTCGGCGAAGGGGCCGACGTGGATCTCGGCCGCCTCGGGGAAGCGATCGGCAGTCGCGAAATCCCGCCGGTCGTCGAGCACCACCACCCGGAATCCGGCGTGCGCCGCGATCCGCGAGACGGCGTGGGCCACGTGGCCGCTGCCGAACAGGTACACCGTATGGACTCCGATGGGCTCCACGTAGACCTCCAGCTCTCCGCCACAGATTCCGACGCGGTCGTCGCGATGGGGCGACAGGCTCAGCGTCAGCCGTTCGGGACGGCCCGCATCGAGCACCCGGCGCGACGCTTCGAGCACCGAGTCCTCCATCATTCCACCGCCCACGGTCCCGATCACCGAGCCGTCGCGACCGAGAAGGAGCTTCATCCCGTGGCGACCGGGCGAGGATCCGTTCACACCGATCACAGAGGCCAGCACGCCCTCTTCGCCTCGCTCGAGCATCTCGGCGATGCGGCGGTAGAGCGCCACCGTGAAGTTTCCGGCGGAGTCGAAATGGGGATCGCTCATGGCTCTCTGCGGACGATCTTCGGTCAGGACGTTTCTCGATCGGATCCCCGGCTCGCGAAGGCCGTGCGGATCCAGTGAAGCTCGGGTGCCCCCGCGACGAGCGCTCCTCCGATATATCCGAGAACCCCCACGATCACAGGGACCAGGGCCACAACCCCCTCGAGGAGGAGTCCGCCGCCGGTCAGCAAGCGGTCGAGGAGACCATACACGAGGAAGACGAGCAAGCCCATGCCGCCCGCGAGGAAGAGCGTCCTGAGGACCTGCGTGCGCAGCCCGCGAGCCACCACGGCCCCTCGACGCGTCCGCAGCACCCGCAGCAGCAGCAGCAAGTTCACCGTCGCCGAGAGAGAGGTCGCGAGCGCGAGCCCGGCGGCCCCGAGCGGTCCGACGAGCAACAGATTCAGCGTGATGTTGCAGGCTACCGCGATCATCGCGGTGTGCACGGGTGTCTTCGTATCGCCCTCGGCGTAGAACGCCCGCGTCACCACCTGGAGGACGCAGATGACCGGGATTCCCACTGTGTAGCCGAGGATCACCCGGCTGGTCTGGTCGGTCGCGTCCGGGCCGAACTTCCCGTGCTCGAACAGGAATCGGACGATCGGCCACGCGAGGACCATCAGGCCGACCGCGGCGGGAATCGCCACGAACGCCGTGATTCCGATCGCTTCCGAGAGGGTCTTGCGCTGGCCCTCGGTGTCCTTGCGGGCGGCGTGAGCCGAGAGCGCCGGCAGCACCGCGGTCGCCATGGCGACGCCGACCAGCGCCAGCGGGAACTGCATCATGCGCGTCCCGTAGTAGAGCGCCGAGTTCGCGCCGTCCCCCGGCACCAGCGCCTCCGCGATGAGCCGGTCGGCGAGGATGTTGAACTGCGTCGGTGCCAGGCCGATCACGATCGGGACCATCAACTTGAGGACGCGCCCGAGCGCGGGGTGCCTCAGGTTCAGCGTGGGCCGGAGCCGGATTCCCCGCCGATGCAGCGGCGGAAGGCATGCGACGACCTGCACGGTCCCACCGAAGAGGATGGCGAACGCGACGGCGAGGATCTGCTGCTCGGGAGAATCTCCCACGCGAGGGCACAGGAACAGGAGCGCGCCGATCCAGCAGACGTTCAGCAGAACGGGCGCCGCCGCCGGAGCCGCGAAGTGACCGACGGTCTGGAGCACCGCACCCAGGAACGCCGTCAGGCAGATGAGCACCAGGTACGGCACGAGAACCTGAAGCAGCCGCAGGATGAGATCGAGCTTCTCAACGTTGCCGAGGGACTCGAACGCGTCCGCCGGCACGACCGCCAGAATCGCGAGACAGACCACGGCGACGGCGACGAGCGTCAGGACCAGTAACGATAGAGCCGCGTTGATGAGGCGGGAGGCCTCCTCCGCGCCCTCGGTCTCCCGTACCTCGGTCAGGGTCGGGATGAAGGCCGAGGCCAGCGCTCCCTCCCCGAGGAGCCGGCGAAACAGGTTCGGGAAGGTCCAGGCGAGCGTGAAGGCGTCCCAGATAGCCCCGGCTCCGAAGCGCGCCGCGGACAGGATATCGCGCAGCAGCCCGAGCAATCGGCTCAGAAGCGTCCAGCCGACGACCGTCCGAGCGGCTCGCAGAACGCTGCGTCGGGTCGGTCTGTCTGGCTTGCCTTTCATGAAGCTCCCCCACGCAACCACATGGCTACGCGGTACTTTGTGCGTTTCGTATCAAAATGCGGGTTCAGTTTTCGGCCGGGTCGGTGCGATAGTACAACAGGAACGGATCGACCACCCGTGCCCTGGGTTCCTATTCGGCCGTTTCCGATCTCCCTCGGAGTGTCGTACCCGATGAAAGCAACGCTCTGGATCGCATTGTTCGCCATGGTCCTCGCCACGGGACCGGGCTGTAGCTCCCCCTCGGTCGATTCCGAGATCGTGAAGTCTCGATCCGGAGTCGAGCGACGCCCCCGCATCGCCGGTCTGCTCGATCCTCGCTTCAACACCGACCAGGCCATGCTCGCCTCGGCGGAGCTCCTCCGGACCGCGGAACCGTTCTATCGCCGCTTCGAAGAGCTCGGCTGGGACGACGACGTCTCGATCGATCAGCGAGAGATGCTGCTCGATACGGGCCCCGCATTCTCGCGGTATAACATCGACCAACTCTTCCTGCTGTCGGGCCTCGGCGTTCCGCTGATCGAGAGCCCGCACTTCAATCCGAGCCTCAACCGCCGGCTTCTGCTGAGGGCCGGTATCGAAGAATATCCGATCGCCAACACGCGCCCGATCTACCTCGAGTACGTGTCCGGCGACCCGCATTTCACGCAGCCTCCCGTCTACGACAATCCCGAAGAAGGGATCGCGCTCGACGGCAACACGCTGATGTGGAACCCCGACCGCTTCGATCGCGAGATCGAGCCGGGGACGCTCGCGGCCTCGCTGCTCGCGCAGACGCTCTGGTCGCGCCGGTTCCTCGCGAGCGGCGCGGGTGCCGACGACGAAGACGATCCGACCGGTCCGGATGACGAGGACGACGGAAGTATCACCATCCCCCTCGCCGAAGAGGAGGCTCCGCGCGATACGAGCGCGAAGGAGCGCTACCTGGGTCTGCAGTTCGCCGAGATCGCCGCGAACAAGATCATCGCGCTCGCCACTCGGCTCGCGTGGGATCCCGCCGAGGGCCGTCTCGGCGGATTCCCGGATCGCTACGAGCCCGGCGGTCCGCAGGGATCTCCGTTCGTCTACTTCCCGCACCGCGTCTACGAGAAGAAGCACTATCAGCCGATCGAGCCGGAGGACACCCCGGTCGACGAGCTTCCGACCGGACCGTTCTTCGTCCGGGATTCCACGAGCTACCTCCGCGATCAGGCCTTGCTCCTCGAGGCGCTGCTCGTGTTCTGCGAATTCAGCGACCCGAGCCGATTCCGCACGGTGCTTCCGCTCTACCCGCCGATCGACGGCGGGCGCGTCGAGCAGCGACCCGTGTTCACGGCGCGCGTTCCACTCATGGCTCGCTCGCTGGCGACCGCGCTCGTTCGCAACATCCTGGGCATGCACTACCGACCGAAGCAAGGCTCGCTCGTGAGCTACGCCCGCCCGGGAGAGGTCGGAAAGGTGCTCGAAGTCGCCGACGCCGGATACGCGATGGTGGCGCTCGAACGGTTCGTGAACGAGCCCTGGGTCGACGACGCCCTGCGCGTCGAGGTCAAGCGCGCCATGCGCAAGCAGGGCGCGTTCCTCTTGAAGTACCAGTACAAGGACGGAGCCTTCGCCGACCGCATCAAGACGAGCAACGGCGATTCCTCCGAGCCTCATGGATTCGCGCTGACGTCGCAGATGGGCGGCATCCGCGCGCTGCTCGCGGCCTACCGCGTGGGGGGCGACTTCCACCTGCACAAGGCCGCCTGGCGCAACTACCAGATGCTCGAGAAGATCCTCTGGGCGCCCGCACAGAGCCTCTACCGCGTCGAAGATCTCGTCGCGATGGGACAGAAGCACAACGCGCTGACGCCGGAAATCGTGGCTTCGGTCACCGCCGGCCTCCGCGAGCTCGCGCTCGAGACGCGTGATTTCTCGGTCGTGATCCGACTCACCGACTTCCTGGTCGGGGTCGAACAATCCGGGCTCTTGCTGTCCGAGCTCGAACCGACCGGAGAGAACTACGGCGAAGAGTGGGATTACGACGAAGACAACATCAGAAAGCCGCCCTTTGCCGGCGGACGCTTCGGCATCGCGCCGGTATTCGCTTCCGAAGTGCTGATCTACATCCCCTCCACGGGTGAGATCATCCCGCTGCTCACGGAGTAGGCCAAGACCGCTTGGACGCCTCAGACATGAACCGACTGCCGAACCGTCAATCGTCGACACCGCGCGGAACCGTCCGCGCGCTGATCGTGCTCTCCCTGCTGCTCCTCCCGCAGGGCTGCGGATACTTCAAGAACATCCGCGATGACGCGATGGACTGCTTCATGATCGGTGCCGGCGTCGTCACGCCGGTCGTGCCGACCAAGGAAGGTGCCAAGGGTACCGGCTCGTTCCCGCCCTCGTTCGGCGTGTACGTCGAGGCCACCGAGCTTCTCCACCTCGGCTTCCTGTACAAGGTCAGCGCCGACATCGAGATGGACCGACGAGGCACCGGCATCGTCGCGGACCGTCGATTCAAGGTCGGCGTCGGACCGATCCACTACATCGACGTGCAGCAAGAGCCGATCATCGCGAACGACTTCAAGCGCCGAGGCAACCAGATGGACGGTTGGCGGCGCAACATGCAGAAGCTCCGCGACCCGATCTTCGAGCGGCCCGGCAAGCAAGTCGTGTTCGACAAGCGCGTCAAGGGCGGCAAGTGGTGGCTCCACCGCGGCTGGCAGGACTGGGAAATGTTCTCGGTGGAGATCGCCATCCCGGAGCCGTTCTTCTTCCACTCCGGAATCAACTTCCGCGTCGGTTTCGACCCCTCGCAGGTATTCGACCTCCTGCTGAGCCTGGTCGGTCTCGACCTCTACGGCGACAACGCGTATCGCGCCAACGGCGACCTTCGATACGTGGAAGAAGACGAAGAGGCGCCCGAGAAGATCCAGTACTAGGCGACGTCGGACGACGGCGACGAATCAGGATTCGTCGTCTTCGGACTCTTCCGTCGCGTCTTCTGGATCGGCCTCGCCGGCTTCAGCGGTAGGCGGCGTCTCCTCGGGAGCGGCGCCGCCCTCGGCCTCGCCTCCGGAACCGTTCGCGTCTCCACCGCCGTTCGCGTCCCCACCGCCGCTCGCGTCCTCGGCATCCGGATCGACCGACGGCACTCGGACCATCGCGACCAGCCGGTCGCCGTCGTTGACGGTGATGCACTTCACGCCCTGGGAGGCGCGTCCCGCCGTCGAGCGAATGCTCGCCACGTCGGTACGAACGACCTTGCCGTCGTGCGTCATCATGATGATCTCGTCACCGTCCTCGACGCTCATCAGCCCGACGACCTTGCCGTTGCGATCGGAAGTGCGGATGTTGATGATCCCCTTGCCGCCTCGGTTCGTCTGGCGGTACTCGGAGAACGGGGTTCGCTTTCCGTAACCCTGCTCGCAGAGGGTCAGGACTTCCGCCTCGGGCTCGACAACGATCAGGTCGGTCACCCGGTCGCCCTCGCGCAGCGTGATGCCGCGCACACCTCGCGCGGTCCGGCCCATCGGTCTCAGCTGGCTCTCCTCGAAGCGGATCGCGTAGCCGAGCTCGGTTCCGAGCATGACCTCCTGGCCTTCCGTGAGCCGCTGCACGCCGATCAGCGAGTCGCCCTCCTCGAGGACGATGGCCCAGATTCCGCCGGCTCGCGGCCGCTTGAACGCCTCGAGCGCCGTCTTCTTGATCTTGCCGGCCGACGTCGACATCACGAGGAATCCCTCGGTGAAGTCGCGCACCGCCACCAGCGCCGAGAGCTTCTCGTCCTTCTGCAGCTGCAGGTAGTTGACGATCGCGCGCCCGCGCGACGTGCGGTTGAGCTCGGGGATGTCGTAGACCTTGATCCAGTGGATCTTCCCGAAGTTCGTGAAGACCAGCAGGTAGTCGTGCGTCGACGCCACGAAGAGGTTCTCGACGAAGTCGCCCTCTTTCGTGTCGGCGCCGATGACTCCCTTGCCGCCGCGGCCCTGCGCCTGGTAGGCGTTGATCGCCATGCGCTTCACGTAGCCTTCGTGGCTGATCGTGACGACCATGTCCTCCTCGGCGATGAGGTCCTCGACGTTGATGTCCTCGATCTCGCCGGCCTCGATCGCGGTGCGCCGCGGGTTCCCGTAGCGCTTGCGCATGTCCTCGAGGTCTTGCTTGATGATGGCCATCACGAGCTTCTCGTCGGCCAGGATCGCCTTGTACTCGGCGATCTTCTCGAGCAGCTCGCGGTGCTCCTCGCGGATCTTGTCCTGCTCGAGGCCGGTCAGCCGCTGAAGGCGCATCTGCAGGATGGCTTCGGCCTGCACCTCGGTCAGCCCGAAGTTCGCGACCAGCGCGGTCTTCGCGGACGGCGTGTCGGGCGACTTCTTGATCGTCTCGATGACCTCATCGATCCGGTCGAGCGCGATCAGCAGACCCTCGAGGATGTGCGCGCGACGCTCGGCGCGATCCAGCAGGAAGCGCGTGCGGCGGCGAATCACCTCGGCGCGGTGATCGCGATAGGCGACGAGCATGTCCTTCAGCGTCAGCAGCTGCGGACGGTTGTTCACCAGCGCGATCTGGATGATGCTGTAGGTGTCCTGGAGCGGGGTGAACTTGTAGAGCTGGTTCAGCACCACGTTCTCGTCGGCGTCCCTCTTGAGCTCGATCACGAGGCGCATGCCCTCGCGGTCGCTCTCGTCGCGCACGTCCGAGATTCCCTCGACGCGACCCGTCTTCACGACCTCGACGATCTTCTCGATGATGCGGGTCTTCGTGATCTGGTAGGGGATCTCGGTGGCGACCAGCCGCATCCGGCCGCTCTTCATCTCCTCGGTGTGGACCTTGGCCCGCACGGTGAGATGTCCGCGACCGGTCTTGAAGGCGTCGACGATGCCCTTGCGGCCGCAGATGATGCCGCCGGTCGGGAAGTCCGGCCCCTGAACGATCTGCAGGAGCTCGTGCATCTCGACGTCCGGCTCGTCGATCACGCGGATGATGCCGTTGGCGACCTCGTCGAAGTTGTGCGGCGGAATGGTCGTCGCCATACCGACCGCGATGCCGTTCGAACCGTTGCAGAGCAGGTTCGGGAACTTCGCGGGGAGGACCGTCGGCTCGGTGCGGGTCTCGTCGTAGTTCGGCGTGTAGTCGACCGTGTCGTGGTCGAGATCGGCCATCATCTCTTCGGCGGCGTGGGCCATCTTGGCCTCGGTATATCGCATGGCCGCCGGCGGATCGCCGTCGATGGAGCCGAAGTTCCCCTGGCCGTCGACCAGGGTGTAGCGCATGTTGAAGTCCTGCGCGAGGCGAACGAGCGTCGGGTAGATCACCTGCTCACCGTGCGGGTGGTAGTTACCCGACGTGTCACCCGCGATCTTCGCGCACTTTCGATATTTCGCCCGAGGGTTGAGGCCGAGGTCGTCCATCGCGACCAGGATCCGGCGCTGCGACGGCTTGAGCCCGTCACGAACGTCGGGAAGCGCACGCGAGACGATGACGCTCATCGCGTACGTCAGGTAAGAATCCTTCATCTCCTCTTCGATCAGGAGATCCTGCACACCCTCACCGGGACCAGTCATGGAGGCCTCACTACCGCTCGGGAAAAGGCCGGGATCTCGCCACTTCTGCCCCGGCCTTCGGGGACGATCGTAAGATCGGAAAATCCAACAAGTTAAGAGCCGGAAAATCTATCAAAACCGGCTGTCGTCGTCAACGCGATCCGGGCGGTTCTTCCGGGCGCACAAACTGCTTATGAGAAGGGGTTTACAGCGCCGGCTCAGGGCTCCGAATCCAGCTCGGCGAGGGCATCCTCGATGGACCGCCGCAAGGCCTCGCCGGGAACGAGCTCGAGGGCGCGTTCGAACCGGGCCCGCGCGTCCGCATCGAGGCCTCTCTCCGCGGCCCCGATCCCTTCCATGAAGACGAAGAGAGGATCGTCCGGATAACGCTCCCGGGCGCGCGCGAGGCTGCGGTCGAGCGCGTCGAATCGCCCCTCCGCGAGCGCCAGCTGGATGTGACCGCGCAGGTGATCGCGCGGCGCGACGGACGCCGAGGCCGCTACGCCGGCGAACAGGAGCGCGACCACCGCCACCACGAGGGACCGTCGAGCTCTCGTGGCTCGACCGAGCATTCCCGGCTCCGATACGAATCGCTCGAGCGTGCGAATGCGCCTCGGTGTCGAAAAGTGCCGCCAGGAAGAGAAGCGCTCGGAACGCTCGCCCGAGAGAGACGCAATGCGTCCCATCGCGCCGATCATGGCACCCACGTCCTCAGCCGCATGCGCTCCGAACAGGTCCGCCTCGCGCTCGACGCGACGGCTCACGAATCCGAACAGGACGAACCAGTAGAAGCCGAGGAATCCCGCGGCGATCAGCGTCGGCAAGACGATCGAGCCATCTTCGGGCAGGAACTCGCCGAGCGGGTAGAACAGCAGCAGGAACACGAGCGCCACCACGAGATAGAAGACCGTATGCCCCTTCAGGCCATGCGCCGCCTCGTGGGCGAACACGGCGCGCACCTCGCAAGCGGGGAATCGGGCGATCAGGCCGTCGGTGAGGATGACGTAGCGCAGGGGTGCCGCGAGGCCGACCAGCGCGGCGTTCACGAGCCGTCCCCCCGTCTCCCAGACGAGGATGTCCCGACAGCGGAACCCGATGCGACCGGCGAGCTCGTCGAGATCTTCCCGCAGCGGCCCCGGCTCGAGAGAGCGCATCCGCAGCAGATAGCGCATCAGGAAGGGCGCCAGCGCGAAGAGGGCGACGACGAAGACGGCCATCGCCGCCCACCCGACGTAGCCGAACAGCACGAAGTGATCCTCGAACCCGGAGAGCGCCACGAGATCCCGCGCGGCCGCCAGTGCGGCGAGGGGGGCCAGCGGGAACAGGAGTCCGCGAACCTGGAACGAGACCCGTTCCGAGAGCGACGGGGTCCGACTGCCCGAAGCCATCATCGCCAGGCGCTGCTCCTCGACGTACGTCCCGAGGCTCGCGATCAGGAAGGGAGCGAACAGCAGGAGCTCGTCGAGAAGGGGAATCGCTTCAGGCAGGGACGCCTCGCGGATCCAGTCGGGCCACCGTAAGCCGAAGAGGACGATGAGGTAGCTCGCGACCGCGAGAATCCCCAGAACCCGGCCCGTGCGTTGGAATCGCGCTCCTAGCCGATCCCAGTCGGTATCCGGGGACGCGGCGAGCAGCAGGATTCGCCGCGCGCGAAGTCGGGCGATACAAGCCGGCATGATCGAGATGACGATCGCGGCCAGCGGGGTCCAGATCGCGAGCGACGGCAGCCAGAAGCCGGCGGGGTCGGCCTCGATCGAGAGCAGCGCCGCGAGCACCGAAACGACGACAGGGAGGATCGGGAACATTACGTCCCCCACTCGCCGCGAAAGACCTCGACGGCCGGTCCGCACACGGCGACGCGGCCGTCCGCGCGCCACTCCACTTCGAGCGTTCCACCGTCCATCCGAACTTCGAACGGCCCGCGCACGCCCGTGCGCTCGCCCCAGGCGACCACGGAAGCCGCCGCCCCGCTCCCGCACGCCCGGGTGAGTCCGGAACCACGCTCCCATGTGCACTGCCTCAGCTGCCGCTCGCCGACCTCCGTCACGAACGACACGTTGGTCCGCTGAGGAAACAGAGCGTTGCGCTCGATCTCGGCTCCGAGCCGCTTCACTCGCCGCTCGTCGAGATCCTCGCTCGGGACGATGCAGTGGGGATTGCCCATCGAAACGCAGGTGACTCTCAGGTCTTCACCGGCAAAGGAAACGGGATAGTCGACGACCTTCTCCGATGCGATCGCGACGGGGATCCGCTCGGGAGCAAAGATCGGGGCCGGGAGCATCGTGGTGGCACGAAAATCGGGTCCATTCGCGGCGTCGATTCGCACCTCGACCTCTCCCGATTCGGTCGACACGACAAAGGTGGCATCCTGCACGCGGCCGCGCGCGTGAAGATACGCTCCCACGCAGCGCAGACCGTTGCCACACATGCCACCAGGGGACCCGTCGGCGTTGAAGATGCGCATCGCCGTGCTCGCGGACGCCGAGGGATCGAGTACGATCAGACCGTCCGATCCGATTCCCAGATGGCGATCGCTGATGCGACGAGCCAGGTCCGGGAACCGGTCAGTCCCCGAGAGCTCATCGCCCTCGACGATGACGTAGTCGTTCCCGAGACCGTGCATCTTGACGAATCGCATCACGCTTCTGATCCTGCCTGTTCGAACGAATCGGAGCCACCCAAGGTTCTGCTTCTGATCTCGAAGGGAGAGCTCTTTTCATGACTGCCGGATATTCGGGAACGCCGCTGCCGCGAAAGCTCGGGATCCGCGACCAAAGCCGCGTCGCCATCCTCGGGGGCCCGGATGGGTTCGAAGCGCTCCTCGCTCCGCTCCCCGAGGGCGTCACCGTCCGTCATCAGGCCCGCGGCGTCCTCGACGTGGTGGTGCTGTTCGTCACCCGTGCGGCCGAGCTCGATCGACGTTTCCCGGTTGCGGCCGGACGACTCGACGAAGCCGGAGGACTCTGGGTGGCCTGGCCGAAGAAAACCTCGGGCCTCGCGACCGACCTCAACTTCGACATCGTTCGCACCACCGGCCTCGAGGCCGGACTCGTCGACAACAAGGTCTGCGCCATCGACGAGACGTGGTCCGGCCTTCGATTCGTGATTCGCCGCGAGGATCGCCAGTCGAAGCGCAAGTGAGCCCGGTTTTCTGGACAGGCTCGGCATCTATTCTCGATCCCGAAGGGGTTCGCCGTCCGGCCCGATCACCTGGATGGACAGGGTTTGAACGGCTTCCTCCTCGACCTCCCAGTTTCGGAGCAAATCCTTGCGCCGTCTTCGCTTGATCACGAACGCGACCACCGCGATGACCGACAGGCCGGCGAATCCGATCCCCGACCGGGTGATCAGCCAGGGCAAGATCTCATCGCGCATCACGAACTCGTGCCAGTCGTCCTCGATCGAGTAGAATCCCTCGCCCGTCTCCGCCGCGAACGAACGGAAGAAGTCCTTTCCCGTCGACATCCCGACGAGCACCTTGCGTAGCGTGTCGGACCCATACCGCCGAACGAGGAAACGGATCATGCTCTCGGACTGCTGATACGCGACCGCCGCCTCTCCCGCGTCGGTCGGGAAGGCGGCCTCGAGCCCGACGAAGTCATGCAGACCGCCGGTACTCCGCGCGAATCGAAGTCGGTTCGAATTGGAGAACACCAGCTGTCCTGCCGCCCACTGCGCGAGCCCTTCGTGGAGCCATACCGGCTGCGGAAGGCTCTCCGGGTGTCGGATCGCACCCAGGACGACATGAGCCAGCTCGTGGCGCAGGAGATTATCGATGGCGGCGCGGTCGCCGACCTGGATCGAGGAGGCGCGCAGCAGGATCTGCCCCTCGGGGTGGAGGGCGACCCCGGCCACCCAGGGCTCGAAACCGATTCCGCCGCCACTCGGGCGGATCTCGGCGAGCCTCATGCGAAAGGACTCCCCGTCTTCGAGCCACTCGAGCCGGATCACACCGGCAGCCGAAACCCCCAGGCGCTTCTCGATATCTTCGAGCATGCGGGGGGCAATCCCCCGGGTGTACTCGACGAACGACGCCACGGTCTCCGGTCCCTCGACCGTGATCCGCGGATTGTCCGCCCCTCCTTGCGCACGCAGGATCGTGAAACCCGGGGTCGACAGCAGCACCCAAGCCACAAGGCCGGCCAAGAGCGCCGTGAAGCCCCCTCTCCGCCACCGATCAGCTGGATTCGCTCCCATTTTCACGGACACCTGCTCTCGACAATACAGGAACAACGAGTAGCCCCAGCGGGCCCATGATGCAGTAGATGCTTTCCGTGTCGGGAGGTTACAACCGCCAACGGCGAGACGCTCGAGTGGTATGAGCCGAGGGCGCGTCCATAAACCCTGACCTCTGGGTCAATCCTCGAGCTCGGCGTTCCAGTACCGCTCGGAGACGAATTTTCGCCAGCTCACGCGCCGCTTCGCGATCGGAATCGAGATGGCCGGCTCCCATCGCGGCCTCTGCGGCTCCGCGCGAAGCTGCATGTGGGCCTCGGCAGGCGTCCGATTGCCCTTGCGAACGTTGCATCGAAGACAAGCCAGGACGCAATTCGTCCAGCTCGTGCGGCCTCCGCGCGATTTCGGGATCACGTGGTCGATGGAGAGGTCCTCACTGGACATCCGTCGGCCGCAATACTGGCACGTGTAGCTATCGCGCTTGTAGAGGTTCTTCCGCGTGAAGGGGACCTCTTTGCGTGGGATGCCGTCGTAGCTGGAGAGGACAATGATCTCGGGCACGCGGATGAACAGCGAGACGGTTCGTACGAACGGCTCATCCCGCGGCACCCGGAGCTCACTCCACGACTCGAAGTCATGCGCCTCGAACGTGTCGGTGGAGATGATCTTGGCCGCGCGGTTGATCGTCAGCGCCAACGCACGTCGAACCGTGGTCGTGTGAACCACGACCCAGGATCGGTTGAGCACGAGGGTGGCGTCATCGAGCCGGGAGTGCATTTCCAAACCCCCTTCAAATCCGCACTTGCATCACAAGCTGTGCGCCGAGTATAGCAAAGATGGTCCTCGGCGGAAACGCTCTCCCGAGGTTGGCTTTTCCGGTTGATTCGACCCCGAACCTATCTATAATCTACGGTTTGCGTCAAAATCTCAGCGTCTGGCAGTCTCGGCCAGGTCGACCCAAAACGATGGTTCCAAAGAGGGTCCCGGGGTCCCCGGATTCTCGGGCGGGAGGGAGACACATGAGAACCAGCGGAATGAGCGTACGACCCTTCGTGACGGCTTCCTGGATCGCACTCATCGTGGGCATGGCTTGCGGCTGCGCGAGCACCTACGACGACGGTCTCGGATCGCCGGATTCCGTCCATCTCAAGTCGGTGCAGTTCGAGGACATACCGGTCCCGTACGGCTACGAGATGATGGATCGAACGAACGAGTCCCTGACCTACGAGGTCCCGGGCATGCGAGTGGGACGCGTGCGGTACCGCGGCGGACCTTCGGGGAAGCTCGATGAGCTGACGGAGTTCTACCGAACGCAGATGCCGGCGCACCACGGCTGGAAGCTCGATGGCGAGTCCGAGAACAGTGCGAAGCGACACCTCCAGTTCTCGAAGCCACGATCTAAATGCAACGTAAGTCTTTATAAGACAGATCTTTACACCTTCATAGATGTCGAGGTAGACACGAGCCATGAATCCTGAAACCGCACCGCAGACCGAAGCCGGCGCAACAACTCCGGCGGCCAGTAGCCTGGAGCGCTTGTTCCAGAACCGACCGCTGATCTATGGCTGCCTCGGTCTCATCGCGGTCATCTTCGTCGCGTACATCGCGGTCTACGCGATGAATCAATCCAAGGTGAAGGCGGCCAACAAGGCGTGGGGTGCGTTCCACGAGGGTATGGCGCGTCTCAACGTCTTCGCGACGGAGAACGGGACCATCTTTCCGCCGGGAACGCCGGAGTTCTTCCAGGCGACGGATCCCGCGAAGCAGATCGAGGTCTTCAGCGACATCCTCCAGCGTGTCGAGGGCAGCCAGGCGGAGGCGGTCACGCTCTTCTATCTGGCCAACGCCTACCTCTGTGATCGCAAGATCGACGAGGCGGAGCGCACCCTCAAGCGCCTTCAGTCGGATTTCCCCAACCACTACCTCGTGAACGCCGACAAGTCCTACATGAAGCGATCGCTCGTCCAGGATTGCATGCAGGTCGTGGAACGCGAGCGGGAGTTCCTGAACGACAACCCGCAGTTCGGCAAGGGGATCAAGCCGGAGGGAGAATCGGGTGACGATGCGACCTCGTCCGAAGAGGTCGGAGCGACGCCCGACGACGAGTAACACCCACCAAGTCCATAGAAAAAGCCGAGGCCCGCAAGCCTCGGCTTTTTTTGTGCTCCTTGTGACGGTGAGAGCCTACGAGCCGCCCTGGCCTTCCAGCATCGCGTAGATGCGCTCGAAGTCGTCCTGCGAGTAGAAGTCGATCACGATACGACCCTTCTCGTTCTTCTCGCTGATCGAGACCTTCGTTCCGAGGCGCCCACGCAGCTTCTCCTCGAGATCGAGGATATAGCTCGGCTTCGGCTCGGGCTCGCGGGCGCGGCCCGGCTTGGAGTGCTGCACGAGCTCTTCCAGCTGTCGGACCGACAGGCCCCGATCCACCACCCTTCGAGCCGCCGAGATCTGCTCGGCCGGCGTATTCAGCCCCAGAAGCACCTTCGCGTGCCCCGAGGTCAGCGCGCCGCTCGCGAGAAGGTTTCGGACCGGTTCAGGCAGCTCCAGCAGCCGCAGAAGGTTGGTGAGTGACGTTCGGCTCTTCCCGAGTCGCTTTGCGGCATCGGTCTGGCTGAGCTTGAACTGCTCGATGAGGTTCCGACACGCCTCAGCCTTCTCGATCGGGTTGAGGTCGCTCCGGTGGATGTTCTCGACGAGAGCCAGCTCGAGGAGCTGCTCTTCGTTCACATCGCGGACAACCGCAGCGATCGTGTCGCGCCCAGCGAGCTTGGACGCCCGCCAGCGTCGCTCGCCCGCAATAATCTCGTATCCGCCCTCATGGGGCCGGACGACAATCGGCTGCAGCACGCCATGCGTGGCGATGGATTCCGAGAGCTCGTGTAGCTCTTCCGGATCGAAGTGCTGACGTGGCTGTAGGCGGTTTGGCTTGACGCTCTCGATGTCCACCTCGAGGATTTCGTCGCCATCGAAGCGGCTATCGCCGTCATTGATGAGAAAATCGAGGCCGCGGCCCAGACGTTTCTCGGACATGTTCAACTCCTCCCTACCACCCAATTCTGGGTCAACCCTGGCAGACAGCGGCGTCCAGACCGTGTGACACAATCCCCCAGGCCTCGCCGCCATCGGGAAGACGCATTATATCGCTCCGACCGTATTTGCCAAGTGTCAGAGGCTTACGTCGATGCCAGAAGGTGTGTCCCGGATTCCGTGGCGGCAGGCATGTTCCACGTGGAACAGTAGGCCGTCGATAGAACGCGAGGCACCATGTTCCACGTGGAACAACCGGATCTGTGGTGGCGATGTGAGCCCAATGTTCCACGTGGAACACCTCCCGTTGAGGGGGAAAGGAGGAGGCCAACGGACCCACCCACGGCCATGTTCCACGTGGAACAACCGCCATACGAGCGGGTGCGACGCCCAATGTTCCACGTGGAACACGCACGAATGGAGAGCCGACGCGACGAGTCTCTGGCCATGTTCCACGTGGAACATCCGCCAGGTGGACTCCATCGGGCCGTCGACAAGAGACCTGTTCCACGTGGAACACACAGCCTGCCGACGAGACCCCCGGGGCCCAAAACGCCACATCCACGCGAAACACACCGCCCCTCCGACAGCCACCTCACCCCATTGAACGCATGTTCCACGTGGAACACTCCACCTCACAGCCCCCCACCACGACGGATCGCCTGCTGAGCCGAGCCTCCCTGGCACCCTGGAGGAATCCAGCGATCCTCGCAGGCGAGAGCAATCGCGGACCTCGGAGCGGCGACCCTTGCTGGAGACGAGATCCCAAGTCCACCGGCCCGAAGAGCAAGAACCAGTCCTTTGCTAGCATGGGCCTCCATGAGCTCAACCCTCCGACCGAGCCTGCATCAGGTGGCTGCACTCACCGCCCTGGACCTCCGCGGCGCGCTCGGGCACCCTTCCTTCTGGATCCTTCTCCTGACCCTCGGGGCCACGATTCCGATCGGACAGTCGATGACGAACTTCGCGTTCTCCCCGTCGACCAGCCCAGCGGTGGAGATCGCACTCAGCGCGATGGTCTTCGGGTCCGCCGGCACCATCATCCTTGCGGCATACCGCCTCGCGCTCGAGGCACCCGCTAGCGCCTCGACTTCGATGGAAGTGCAGCTACTCCACCCGAACGCGTCGCGGGCGGCCGGCCGACTCCTTGCCCTTACCGTCGTGGGATCGATCGCAGCCACTGTCCTGGCCGGCCTCAGCTGGGCTTCCACCGCCATACTCGCACCGGAGCGCTCCCTCGGCGATGTTCGTCAGGGGACCGTGCTCCTGTCACTGATCCTTCACCTGTTCCTGCTCGCCTCCCTCGCCATGTTCCTGACCGCCCGAGGGCCCGCCCTACTCGCCACACTGCTCTGCACGGTCCTCTACATCCTCGGGAATGTGACCGCAGACGCAGCTTCGGGGCCCGTGGCGACCCTTCTCTGGTTTCTGCCTGATTTCGCCCGCTCGGTACCGAATCCGGGTCAGCCGCAGATACCGCCTCTCGTCGCGATCCAGTCCCTCAGCTATACAGGATTCTTGCTGGCACTCGCGATCTTCTTCCCGAGCCTGCGCGAACAGCGCCGTTAGACGCAGCATGAGGGCAGGAAGACCCTTGCGCTCCTCTGTGGCCTTCACTACTCTCCTGAGAGACGACTCGGGGGATGGCTCCTCAACGCATGGAGGGCGGCTCTTGCGATACGGGATCATCGGGGACATCCACGGCAATCTGGACGCACTGGATGCCGTGCTGGAAGTGCTGGATCGAGAGGGCGTGGACTCCACCCTCTGCATCGGCGACATCGTGGGATACGGAGCGGAGCCCTCGGCCTGCGTCCAGCGACTCCGTGAGCGCGGAATCGAATCCGTAGCGGGAAACCACGATTACGCCGCTGCCGAGATCCTCGACATCACCTACTTCAACGATACCGCGAAGCAAGCAATCCAGTGGACGCGGGATCACCTCACCGACGAGGAGCGGTCCTACCTGGCGGGATTGCAGCTCGTGCGCCCGTTCGACAGCTTCGTACTCGTCCACAGCTCACTCGACGAACCCTCGCAGTTCGAGTACATCTTCCACTGGGAGGACGCTCGCCGATCCATGCAGCACCTGCCGGAAGGCCAGGTCTGCTTCTTCGGCCATTCGCACGTGCCGCTCACCTTCCTCGAGGGGCACAACTTCCTCCTGACGGCGGACCCCGAGATCGACCTCGCGCCTTATCGCCGGGCCCTCGTCAACGTCGGGAGCGTCGGCCAACCCCGCGATCAGAACCCGGATGCGTCCTGCGTCATCTTTGACGCCGAAGCCCACACGGTCACGCGCTTCCGCGTCGCCTACGACATCGACGCCGCCGCGCGGAAGATCGTCGCCGCCGGCCTGCCCGCGGTCCTCGGGGAACGACTGCGCATCGGTCAGTAGCCGACACACGCGTTCCCGCGCATCAAAAGTGCATAGGCGTTTGTTGCGATTCCAGGGGGTGTGAGCAGGGCCTGCTCGAGAGATCCCGCTCGTTTGCCGGGGGACTCAGCTGCCGAGATAGGCGAGGTCGTCCGGAAGGCTATCCAGGCCGTCTTCGCCAAGATTGTTCTCGAACAGCATCTTCAGATGATCGAGCGGCTTCTCATCGCCCCGGAACGCCACTTCTCGCGCCCCGGAATTGCTTCCGAGCGTCATCATCACCTGAATCATCGAGCTCGCGTCGCAGCTTTCGCCGCCGATCTTCAGCGACACCGGAGTTCCGTGGTGATTCACGATCCCGACGATCAATGAGGCGGGACGGGCATGCAGCATCTTGCCCTCGGGGACCTGAAGATCGTATTCGAGAACATTGGTGTACTCGGAAAGCAGGGCTTTCGCGATTTCCTTCCCATGCCCGATGTACCGAAGGGCCATTCCGAAGGAGAATCCGTACACGTGCTCGAGAACGGTATCCCCGTCGACGAGATCGCGCAGCCGGGTGGAAGACGTCTCGTCCTTGATGCCTTCTCGCAGGTGCTCGAGATAGTGCATCTGGTACCGAAGCATCTCGAAGTGATGCAATACCATGGAGATATGCCCACGAAGCGATCGAAGGGACTCTTCTCGAGATTCGAGGGCCGTCCCTTTCACCAACGTGTCGTACTTCCGCTGGATGACGTAGACCTGGGCTTCCCAGGAGCGTACGCAGTCTTCCGGGCAGTGCTTCTCCAGGAACTCGCGAATCGCACCTGGTTCGAGTTCATTGGACACATCCATCCGGTCAAACTCTTCGGCGAACTGCATGAACAGCGTCGCCACAGCCGGGACTTCGCCCGTCTCGGCGCCCGGTTCGCGGTCGTCCACGTTGTGCGGAAGGTGCATCCGCGGGAGCAGGTCGGTGAAGCTGCTTTCGTCGACTCGATCCTCCGGAGGACGGATCCCGAGCTCCACGACGGCCTCGCGGCGAGCAGCGTCGAACACGCGAAGGAGCGTCGAATGGCAGTCGTCGAGGAGCTCCTCGGCGCGCTTGTGATAGTCGATGAACTGGTCGCGGTCGTCCCTCAGGTAGTAGCGCGGGTAGCGCATGAGGACGTGGCGAACCAGGTATCCGACCGCGCTGAAGCTGACGAGAGACAGCACGAGCTCGGTCAGGTACGCGTATTCGCGATTGTTCCGCGCGTCGAAGTCGTCGAGGAAGTTCTTCAACTCGCGCGCTTCTTCCATGAGGCAGGAATAGAAGCGCTTCATCGTCGGCGCGCCGCTCTGCCCCTGCAGGAAGTTGTGGATACGAAGCAGCCCCTGGATCTCCCGCTGCAAGAGCTTCAGGAAATCCTTCTCGTCGATGATCTTCGCCAGGGACTCGTCGATCGGTTGAGACACCGCCATGCCTCGTAGATTCTCCGCAGTCAAAATGTCCTCTCTCCAGCCGTACAGCGGCTGCACACGGTTCGAGGGGGAGGAAGGGATCAGGAAGGTCGCTGCGGGACCCCGCCATTATAGCCCGGGCGGATTCGGCGTCAACCGAACCGGGTTGCCACGGCGTCCGCGCCTGTGTTACGTTGCGGGGCGGGCGGGGTAACCTCAGGCATGGACTGCGTGCACTTTGCACGTCGATCTTCCATAACGTTCTGACCTGAGGGCGTTTGGCCAGGATCACGAACCGAGTGGGCACCGGCGTGCACGACTTGGCTCGAGGCGCTCCGTGGGGCCGAACGGATCGACTGCCCCCGAAGGTGACCGGTTCTGCCGCTACATGCTGAAACGATATCACCAGCTGCTCGTCACCCTGATCCTGACGGTCGACATCGGGGTCACCTTGGTCGCGCTGACGGCGGCCTACCTTTTCCGCTTCCACAGCGGGCTGCTCCCCACGCCCAAGGGCATCCCCGATCCACAGCAGTATCTCCGCGCGCTCCCCTTCTGCGCGCTGATCTGTCTTCTGACGTACAGCCGTCAGAAGCTGTACACGCCGCGACGAACCGAGCGGATCCCTCGCGAGCTGCTCGACATCGGCAAGGCCACGCTCGTGACGGCACTGGGGATCGCGGCCGCGAGCTTCTTCTATCGTTCGTTCGAGTTCTCTCGAGCGGTGCTTCTGTTGTTCTGCATCTTCAACATCGCGATGCTGAGTGCGACTCGCATCTCGATCCGCTTCATGCTGAGGCGGGTGCGCCGACGCGGCTGGAACTTGCGCCATGCGGTGATCGTGGGATCCGGCAAGCTCGCCCAGTCGACCGCCGAGCACCTGCTCAAGAATCCCTGGACGGGAATTCGCGTCGTGGGTTTCTTCGACGACCGCGCCTCCCGTGTCGGCAAGCGTCTTCTCGACATTCCGGTCCTCGGCAAGACCGAGGAAGTCGTCAATACTGTGCGGCAAGGGAAGATCGACCAGCTCTACATCGCGCTGCCGATCCAGGATTATCCGAAGATCGATCCGATCCTCGACGCCCTGTCGCGCGAGACCGTCGATATCCGCTTCGTTCCGGAGTTCCCGCGTCTCGTGTCGCTGAAGCCCCACGTCGCCGACTTCGACGGGCTTCCGATCATGGCCGTGCGCGAGAGTCCGATCGACGGCTGGAACCAGATCCTCAAGCGAACGGTGGATGTCGTCCTGTCTCTGCTGACGCTCTTCCTTCTGTCGCCGCTGTTCGCGGGAATCGCCTTGCTCGTGAAGCTGACCTCGCGAGGCCCGGTGCTCTACGTCCAGGAGCGAGTCGGCTTCGACGGTCGGATCTTCAAGATCTACAAGTACCGCACCATGGAGCAGAACGCCGAGGAAGCGACCGGCGCGACCTGGGCTACCGAGCGAGATCCGCGCCGCACCAAGATCGGCAGCTTCCTCCGCCGAACGAGCCTGGATGAGCTTCCGCAGTTCTTCAACGTCCTGCGCGGCGACATGAGTATCGTCGGTCCTCGTCCCGAGCGCCCCGTCTTCATCGAGGACTTCAGGGAGACGCTCCCGCGCTACATGATGCGACACAAGATCAAGGCCGGGATCACGGGGTGGGCGCAGGTGAACGGCTGGCGCGGCAACACTTCGTTGAAGAAGCGCCTGCAGTACGACCTCTACTACCTCGAGCACTGGTCGCTCTGGTTCGACTTCCGCATCATGCTGCGCACGGTGCGAAGCGTCCTCAGCCAGAAGAACGCGTACTAGGCGCGCCTCGCCCCCCTTCGCCGCCACGCTGCGGGAGCATCAACTAACCGCCGCTCACTCCGGGCACCCCGTGCCACATTCCGCCACAAAACGAGGTGGGGCAGGCTGTTTCATGCCACACCCTCGATGGAGCATCGACAGCCGTGCGCAGCGGCGATACTCGACAACATTGTGGCACCAACTTGTCCGTCGATGAGGAAAAGTCAAACGGAAACCACCGAATTCCTAAATCCGGAGCCCGATCCGTACGATAATGGAGGTCTCGCTGGGGTCGAAGAAGGAAGGAAACTATCCGGGAAGCGTTCGGTGCGAGTCAACCTCCGGCCGAAGCCCCCCCTACCGACTTGGTTCCGGTCGCACTCTGCGATTCGGTCGGATTCAGGAGGCGCTACCATCGCCAGAGAGTCATCGCTAGAGACGTACCTTCAAGAGATCAACGAGGTCCCGCTCCTCAACGCGGAACAGGAGCAGGAGCTGGCCCGAAGCATTCGAGTCGGCGACGCGGAAGCGCGCGAGCGCATGATCCGCGCCAACCTCCGTCTCGTCGTGAGTATCGCGAAGAACTACATCAATCGCGGTCTCTCGTTCATGGATCTCATCGAAGAAGGCAACATCGGCCTGCTGAAGGCGGTCGAACGATTCGACCCCGACGAACAGTGCCGCTTCTCCACCTACGCCACCTGGTGGATCAAGCAGTCCATCCGCCGCGCGCTCGTCAACACCGTGAAAACGGTCCGCGTGCCGTCCTACATGGTCGAGATCATCGACAAGTGGAAGACGGTCTCGATGGAGCTCCACTACAAGCTCGGCCGGCAGCCGAGCGTGGGTGAGGTCGCCGTCGAGCTCGACATCCCGCCCGAAAGCGTCGGGGTGATCAAGCGCGCCATCCGCACCTACACGTCCTCGTCCCAGGCCACGAGCCTCGACGTCCTCTGGTCGCTGAGCGACGTTCTCGAGGACACCGGCGCCCGCCAGCCCGAGGAAGTGCTGCTCGAGGCGCTCGACCTCAAGAAGCTGAGCGAGGTCCTGGAGACGATCGACGAGCGAGAGGCCAAGATCCTGAAGATGCGCTACGGGATCGGCAAGAACGCGGAGCCCATGACGCTCAAGGACATCGGGAAAGAGGTCAACCTGACGCGCGAGCGCGTCCGGCAGATCGAGAACGAGGCCTTGCGCAAGCTCCACAACCTCCTCGCACGCGACGAGACGAAGTACTGAGTGAGGCGACGTTTCGTCGTGTGAGGATCGGCCCGGTGGCGGTTGAAATTCCCCGCCCCGGGAATCTACTCTGAGGGGTCCCATCTACCCAGGGCCCCATCCGTTGAAATCATCGCAGCCCCGCTCCCGGATCCGCCTGTTCTTCATGCGGGGGCTCGGCTCGCTCCTCCCGACGATCCTCACCATCGTCATCCTGGTGATCTGTTACCGGTTCGTCCGGGACAACATCGCCACGCCGATCAACCACACCATCCACACGGTCCTTCTGGGGACAGCGTCCGGCCGGAGCTTCCTCGAGACCTACGGCGGGGTGGAATTCGATCTCGCGCAGCTCCGGTACCGGCAGGCCCCGAGTACGCAGTGGGTCTCGTTCGCGAAGGAACAGGGCTCGACCGTCGCGGACTGGGAGATCCTGACGGCCGTCCTCAACGAGGCGATTCCGCCCCTGCTCGGCTTCCTGATCGCGCTGCTCCTGATCTTCTTCGCCGGCTTCCTGCTGGCCACCTATCTCGGGCGACGGGTTTTCGGGCGTTTCGAAGTACTTTTGTCGAAATTCCCGGTCATCAAGATCATCTACCCCTATGCGAAGCAGCTCGTGGACTTCTTCTTCAAGGAGAAGAAGATCGAGTTCAGCACCGTCGTGGGCTTCGAATACCCGCGAAAGGGAATCTGGGCGGTGGGCTTCATGACCGGCCACGGGCTTCAACAAATGCACGACGCCGCGGAGCAGGCACTGGTATCGGTGTTCATCCCGTCCTCGCCCGCCCCGATGACCGGCTATACCGTGTTCATCCCCAGGAAGGACCTGATCCCGCTCGACCTCGAAGTCGAGGAGGCGTTCCGCCTCGTGATCACCGGAGGAGTCGTGGTGCCCGATCGACAGCTTGTCGCCGTCTCGCAGGAGGAAACGCGCGCGATCTGCGCCGGCGGGACCTCGGCATCGCGCGAGAAAGCATCTGCCACGCCGGCTTCAGGCGACTCCTCGGCGCCGAACGGTGCTCCCGACAACAAGCCCGCAAAGTCGGCGAAGCAAAAGCCCGGCCGGGAGCAGCAAACTTGAACATCCTGGTTGTCGACAATTACGACTCGTTCACGTTCAACCTCGTTCAGGCCCTCGGCGAGCTCGGGGCGCACCCGGTCGTCAGGCGCAACGACGACGTCGATGTCGCCGGTATCCGCGATGTGGCACCGCAGGCGATCGTAATCTCGCCCGGGCCGAAAACCCCAGGCGAGGCCGGTGCTTCCGTAGCGATCGTCGAGCATTTCAGCGGCGAGATTCCCATTCTCGGCGTGTGCCTCGGGCACCAGGCGATCGCGGTGGCATTCGGCGCCCGGGTTGTGGCACGACGCCCTGTCATGCACGGCAAGACTTCGCGGATCCGGCACGACGGTCAGGGGCTCTTCGAGGGCCTCCCCGATCCGCTCGAGGTCGCGCGCTACCACTCGCTCATCGTCGAGCCGGAGAGTCTGCCCTCGGCGCTGCTCCCGACCGCAACCACCGACGACGGCATTGTCATGGCCATACGCCACGCCGAGCACCCGACGTTCGGCGTGCAGTTCCACCCGGAATCGTATCTGACCCGCGACGGGCTTCCGTTGCTCCAAAACTTCCTGAGGATGAGCTCGTGTCCGATCTCTATGCCGACCGCCTGAGTGCCGCCGTCCAGAAGAAGAAGAGCGCCGTGTGCGTCGGGCTCGACCCCGTCTTCGATCGGCTCCCCCCCTCGATCCGCGAGGGCCTCGATCTGAGCGATCCGCTCGAAGCCGGCGCGCAGGCCATCGAGACCTTCTGTCGCCGGGTCTGCGAGCTGGTCGCCGACGACGCCGCGACCGTCAAGCTGCAGATGGCCTACTTCGAGCGATTCGGTCCTCCCGGGATGCGCGCGGCACGCAACGTCGCCCTCGCCGCGCGAGAGCTCGGCCTGATCGTCATCGGCGACATCAAACGGGGCGACATCGGCAGCACGGTCGGCGCGTTCGCCGACGCCTACTTCGGCGAGACTCGCGTCGGCGATGTCTCGGCCGAGGCCTTCCCCTGGGATGCCGTCACGCTGAGCCCCTACATGGGCAGCGACTCGATCCGACCGTTCCTGGATGCGTGTCGCGACCGCGGCAAGGGACTCTACGTGCTCGTGCGCACGTCGAATCCTTCGTCCAAGGAGATCCAGGAGCTACCGAGCGACGGCTCGCCGGTCTTCCACCACGTCGCTCGCCTCGTCGACGAGTGGGGTCGGGAGTACCGCGGGGCTTCCGGCTTCAGCTCGGTCGGCGCCGTCGTGGGAGCGACCTTCCCGAGAGAGCTCGCCGAGGCGCGCGAGCGGATGCCGCACACGCCCTTTCTCGTTCCCGGGGTCGGCGCGCAAGGAGCCACGGCCGCCGATGTCAGCGCCGCCTTCGACTCGGCCGGCGATGGCGCGGTGGTGAACTCCTCGCGCGGCATCCTCTACGCCTACGAAAAGGGCGAACCGGGCGACTGGGAGGACGCGGTCGTCCAGGCGACTCGCCGCCTCCGCGACGAGCTGCAGGCGGCGCTGCCCGTCGACGCGTGACCTGGTACCGAGACAGCTTCGGCGAGGACTATCTCGAGGTGTACGCGCACCGCGATGACCGACAAGGTTCCGCGGAGGCGATGTCCCTCGTCAAGCTCCTCGACCTCGACGCGGGCACGCGACTCCTCGATCTGGCGTGCGGCACGGGGCGTCATTCGGCCGCGCTCGCCATCGGAGGATTCGACGTCGTCGGCATCGATCTCTCCGCCCCTCTGCTCGAGCGAGCCCGCGAGCGTCCCGTCGACGGCGCGAGCTTCCGGATCGTGCGCGGTGACATGCGCCGACTCCCCTTCGCCGACGGCAGCTTCGGCGCGGTGACGTCCCTCTTCACGAGCTTCGGCTACTTCCCGACGCGGGAGGAAGACGGTCGCGTCCTCTCGGGCATCGCGCGGGTCCTCGAGCCCGGCGGTCGCTTCCTGCTCGACTTCCTGAACGCCCCGCTCGTCATCCGCGAGCTCGTGCCCCGCTCCGAAGAGGTCACGGACGCGCGCCGCATCGTGCAATCGAGATCCATCCACCCGGACGGACCGCGAGTCGAGAAGAAGATCGAGGTGTTCCGGGAGGGAAGCGACGAGCCCGCTCGCGTCTTCCACGAATCGGTCCGTCTCTACGATCGCGCCGACCTGACGGACCTCCTCCGCGAAGCGGGCCTGGAGGTCGACGGAGCGTACGGGTCGTTCCGGGGCGAAGCCCACACCGATACGTCTCCGCGGACGATCTTGACCGCGAGGAAGATCGACCGATGACGCCCGAGTCCGCGATCCCGTTCGAGAAGCTCCCCGCGACACCCGAGCTCGCGCGCGACTACATCGCATCGTTCGATCGGGTCTCCGGGCTCTTTCGCGGTCCGTATTCCGACATCTCGAACCACCTCGACGAAGCGAGAGCACTCTCGACCCGATCCTATCCGCGCAAGGAGCTCGCGATCCGCCTCGTCGAGCGCAACGCCGTGCTCGGCGCGGATCCCGAAGCCCTCGCCTCGGCCGAAGCACTTCTCGATCCTCGAACGTTCGTCGTGATCACCGGCCAGCAGACCGGCATCTACACGGGACCGCTCTACACGATCTACAAGGCCATCACCGCCATCTCGCTCGCGCGGCGGCTCGACGAAGCGACCGACGAGTTCCGGTTCGTCCCGATGTTCTGGTGCGCGTCCGAGGATCACGACCTCGACGAGATCAATCACCTGTTCCTTCCCGATGGCGACGTCGTTCGCAAGCACATCGCACCGTTCGCAACCGACGGGCGCCCCGCCGGCGGCGTGACGGTCGATGCGGACCTGCTCGACTTCCACGACACGATAAGACAAACGCTCGGCGAGACCATCTTCCGCGATCCGCTGATCGCCGAGCTGGCTCCCCGAAACGGCGAGTCCATCGCGACCTGGTTCGAGCGAAGCTTGCTGCGGCTGCTGGCCGGAACCGGCATGATCGTCGTCGATCCCGAGTGGATCCGAGATCTCGCCGCGCCGGTCTTCCGGGGCGCGATCGAGCATCGAGCCGAGATCGAGGACCGGGTCGAGAGCGCGCGCGACACGATTCGCTCGCTCGGCTACGATCCCGTGCTCGACGCGACCGACGACCTCCACCTGTTCCGGACGGTCGAGGGAAAACGAGCCCGGGTTCCCGCCGGAAGCGAGGCCGACCGGCAGTCGACGCTCGACGCGCTGCGAGCGGACCCGACCGGGTTCAGCGCCGACGTCGTGACGCGACCCCTCGTGCAATCGCACGCGCTTCCCGTCACGACCTTCGTCGGCGGACCTTCGGAAGTCGCCTACTTCGCGGAAGTCTCGGGCGCGTTCGAAGCGCTCGACATCCCGATGCCGAGAGTCGTCCCGCGAACGACCGGCACGCTCATCACGCCGAAGATGGCGCGCGCACTCGAAGCCTTCGGGATCGAACCGACCGCGATTCCGCAGCTCGAGGATCGAAAACCCGCGGCTCAGGCGCTTCCCGAGGGCCTCGATACCGCCCTGCGCGATCTCGCCGCAGGAACTTCCGATCCGCTCCGTCGAGTCCTCGACGAAGTGCGCTCGGTCGATCCGAACGCGGTCCGCGCGCTCGAGAAGCTCCGCGACCAGATCGAGCAACGCGTCGGAAAGATCGATCGCAACGCGCGCGATGCCGTCGAGCGAAGAGCCGGCGTCGATCGCGATCGCTTTGCCCGGCTTCTCGTCGAGGCGCTTCCGCGCGGGCGACTCCAAGAGCGCGTCTACGGGGCCGTGCACTTCCTCGCTCGTCACGGAACCGACTGGATCGCGCCGCTCTTGGAGCGGATCGACCCCTTCCGCTACGATCACTGGCTGTTGCCCCTCGAGACCTTGCGCAAGCAGGAGACGTCGCCATGACACCTCCCGTCGACCTACTGGCCTTCGGGCCGCATCCCGACGATGTCGAGATCTCTTGCGGCGGACTCGTCGCGAAGCTCGTCTCGCTCGGCTATCGCGTGGGAATCGTCGACCTGACCCGCGGCGAGACCGGCACGCGCGGGACGCCCGAGACGCGACTCGAGGAAGCCGCGGCGGCTGCGAAAGTCCTGGGCGTCGCGTTCCGCGAGAACCTCGAGCTTCCCGACGGGCACCTCGCCGTGACCGACGCGATGAAGCGTCCGATCATCGAGGCCATCCGCCGTCATCGCCCGCGGATCCTCCTCGGCCCGTTCCCCGCCGACACCCATCCCGACCACGTGGCGACCGGCAAGCTGCTCGACGAAGTCCTGTTTCTCTCGGGGCTGGTGAACTACGACGCCGCGGGCGCCCCCCATCGGCCGCAGCAGACCTGGTCGTACATGTGCCACGATCCGATCGATCCGTCGTTCCTCGTGGACGTTTCGGACGCCTTCGCCACGAAGATGCAGGCGCTTCGCTGTTTCGCTTCGCAGCTGCACGATCCAACGAGCGACGAGCCGGAGACGAATCTGGCGAGCGAAGACTATCTCGCGCGACTCGAGGCTCGGTTCCGCTACTTCGGAAGTCTGATCGGCGCCCGTTACGCCGAGCCCTTCCACACGCGGCGACCCGTCCGCATCGACGATCCGCTCGCGCCCTGGGTCGGCGAAGCCGGAGAAAGGAATCACTGGGCATGAAGATCGGAATCACGTGCTACCCGACGTACGGGGGTTCGGGTGTGGTCGCGACCGAGCTCGGGAAGATGCTCGCGCAGCGCGATCACGAAGTGCACTTCATCAGCTACTCCGTACCGTTCCGATTCCGGGACGATCTGCTCAACACGATGTACCACGAGGTCGAGGTCACGACGTACCCGCTGTTCAAGTACCCGCCGTACGACCTGGCTCTCGCCTGCAAGATGCTCGAGGTGATCGAAGCGCACGGTCTCGACCTCTTGCACGTGCACTACGCCATCCCGCACGCGATCAGCGCCTTCCTCGCGCGGGAGATGATCCCCGAGAAGGCCATCCCGTTCGTCACGACGCTCCACGGCACGGACATCACGATCGTCGGCAACGACAAGTCCTACTTCCCGGTCACCCGCTTCGGCATCGACCGGAGCGACGGCGTGACGAGCGTCTCGGACTTCCTGCGCGTGGAGACGCGCCGGCTGTTCGGCACCGAACGCGAGATCCGCGTGATCCCGAACTTCGTCGACACGGAACGATTCCGGCCGGAACCGAACCCCTGCCTGCGCAATCGCGTCGCGCCCGAGGGAGAGAAGATCCTGCTCCACACGTCGAACTTCCGGCGTGTGAAGAAGATTCCGACCGTGATCCGCATCTTCGCCGCCGTTGCCGAGAAGATTCCGGCGCGGCTCCTTATGGTCGGCGACGGACCGGAGCGCGCACCGGCCGAAGATCTGGTCCGCGAGCTCGGCCTGACCGACAAGGTGCTCTTCGTCGGCAAGCAGGACGGCGTCGAGCGGATGTTCCAGGCGGCTGACCTCTTCCTGCTGCCGAGCGAGTTCGAGAGCTTCGGCCTGTCGGCGCTCGAGGCCATGAGCTGCGGAGTCCCGGTGATCGGCGCGCGCGGGGGCGGGCTGCCCGAGCTGGTCGAGCACGGGAATACCGGCTTCGTCTGCGACCCCGGCGACGCGGAAGCGATGGGGCGGGCGGCCATCGAGTACCTCACGAGCGCGACGCTCCAGACCGAAATGCCCGCGAAGTGTCGTGAGCGCGTCGTGGAGTCCTACGAGGAGAGCGCCATCGCGAGCGAGTACGAGAAGTACTATGAGGAGGTTCTGGCCGCCGTTCACTAGAGCGGATCGCGACCGATGGATCTCGTCTACCTCGACAACAACGCCACCACGCGCGTCGATCCGCTCGTGCTCGAGGCGATGCTCCCGCACCTCGAAGGGCACGCGGGGAATCCGTCGAGTATCCACGCCGCCGGTCGCGAGGCTCGATCGGCCGTTCATCGCGCGCGGCATACCATCGCTGGTGCCCTCGGCGCCGAGACCGACGAGATCGTGTTCACGAGCGGCGGAACCGAGGCGGATGCCCTGGCGATTCTCGGGATCGCCCGCGCACGGGCCCGCGCCGGCCACGGCCGCCACGTGATCACCACCGCGATCGAGCACGAAGCGGTTCTCGATTCGCTCCCCATCCTCGAACGCGAGGGCTTCGAGACAACGGTCGTTCCCGTCGACAACGTCGGCTGCGTCGAGCTCGGCGCGCTCGAAGCCTCACTCCGAGACGACACCGCGCTCGTCTCGGTGATGTCCGCGAGCAACGAGGTCGGAACGATTCAGCCGCTCGACGCGATCGCGGAGATGCTTCGCGAACGCGACATCCCGTTTCACAGTGACGCGGTGCAAGCGCTCGGCAAGATCCCGATGAGCGTCGACACACCACATGTCGATGCGCTCACGCTGTCGGCCCACAAGATCCACGGACCGAAGGGAGTCGGCGCGCTGTTCGTGCGCAAGGGCACTCCGATCGATCCACTCTTCGGCGGGGGTGGGCAGGAAGGACAGCGCCGGTCCGGGACGGAAAACGTGGCCGGGATCGTCGGTTTCGCGCGGGCCGTCGAGCTCGCCGTCGAGCGGCAAGCAACTGCGGCGCGTCACATGAAACAGCTCTCAGAGGCCTTCCTGGGGCGGATTCTCGACCGAATCGCGGATGTGGAGCTCAACGGCTCGCCGGACGATCGGCTCCCGAACACGCTGAACCTCTCGTTCGCGGGGGTCGATTCCGAAGCGCTCGTGATCAGTCTCGACCTGGCTTCAGTGGCGGTGTCCGCCGGTTCGGCCTGCGCCTCCGGCTCGCTCGAGCCGTCGCATGTCCTGGGCGCCATGGGGCTCGCGCACGAGCGGGTGAAGAGCGCGATCCGGATCTCGATGTCTCGAGAGACGACCGCCGAAGATCTCGAGCGAACGTTTCTTGCTCTCGAGAACGCGATCCATCGAATACGATCGGTTCGACGCAACGATCTCCGCAGCGGAGACTCGGCGTGACGCCCGAATAATCTTACGCGTCTGTGATCCGATCCAAGATCTTGTTCTTCTTGAGATTTTCGTTCGCGTTCATCTTCTAAGTGAAGGCAAGTCGCGCACGCGGTCTCGAATCGATTGACTTCGATTGGCTCGCTGATATCATCCGGACTCGCTGGTTGGAAAGCATCTCCCTCAGTTCCGTCCCGGGGTGTCTTCACACCGACCGAGGAACTGAGATCATCGATCCAAGGGGAGGGGTGTGGTAATGGCAATCCCTACGACCGCGGAAGCGGTATGGGCGAATGTTCTGTCCGAAGTTCGCCAAAAATGCACCACGCAGCAGTACCAGACCTGGTTTTCGCAGATTCAGCCCGGCAACGTCGACGACGACGCGATCGAGGTCGTCGTTCCGAATCAGTTCCTTCGTGACTGGATCTACCGCAACTACGCGGAAGTGATCGCCGAATCCGCACAGCAGGTCACGGGAAAGCGCCCGGATATCCGTTTCCGTATCGAAGCGACGGCGGCGCCGACCCAGGAAGTCGCGCATGCCCCGACCGCTCCGGATCCGACGCCGGCCCCTGCGTGGGAAGCCGCGCGACCGAGCCGACCCGCGCCGCGTGCGCCCGAACGACCCGCTTCGGGCATCCAGGATCTGAACCCGAACTACACGTTCCAGAACTTCATCGTCGGCCCCTCGAATCGCGTTCCCCACGCCGCTGCACTCGCTGTAGTGGCGTCGCCCGGAACCGCCTACAACCCGTTGTTCCTTCACGGGTCCGTCGGGCTCGGCAAGACGCACTTGCTCCAGGCGATCTGCCACGCGCTCATCCAGAAGCGAAAGATCGACCGCTTCCTCTACCTGTCGTGTGAAGCGTTCGTGAACCACTTCATCTCGGCGATCGAGAACGGCAAGCTCGAAGACTTCCGCTACAACTACCGACACGTCGACATGCTCCTCATCGACGACGTGCAGTTTCTCGCGAAGAAGGAACGGACGCAGGAAGAGTTCTTCCACACGTTCAACACCCTCTACAACTCGCAGAAGCAGATCGTTCTCACGTGCGACAGCCCGCCGAGCGAGCTGCGCTCGATCCAGGAGCGACTCGTCTCGCGCTTCAACTGGGGGCTGGTCACGCACCTTCAGCTGCCCGACTACGAAACGCGCGTGGCGATCATCAAGAACAAGGCCGCGCTGATGGACTTCGATCTCCCCGAGGAGGTCGCCCACTTCACGGCCGAACGTATCCAATCGAACATCCGCAACCTCGAAGGCGCGATCACGAAGATCGTGGGATATGCACGGCTCATGCGCCGACCCGCAGATCTTGGGCTCGCTCGAGAGGCGCTCCACGATATCGGGGATCGTCGAGGTGCCGGTCCGACAATGGACGACATCTTCGACGCGGTGACGACGCACTTCAACGTCAAGAAGGCCGACCTCGAGTCGAAGCGACGCTTGAAGTCGTACACGTTCCCTCGGCAGATCGGCATGTTCCTGGCCCGCCGCGAGACCAACCTCTCCCTCGAGGAGATCGGACGGCACTTCGGCGGCCGCGATCATACGACCGTGATCTATGCCGCCGACAAGATCGGGAAGCTCGTCGACTCTGATCACGAGGTCGCCGGTCTCGTCCAGGAGTTGCAGTCCAAAATCTCCTCCTAGGAGTTTTGCACGGCTTCTCCACAGGGATCGCGTGGCCGGTCCATGCTTCCAACTAGCAGCCCCGTAGGGTCTTCCATTGGGAGGCCTGTCGGGGGAGACAACGTTTTCCAGGAATCGTGAACGCCTGCCCTCGCGATCCGGCGCTCACGCGATTCCAATCGTTTTTCCAGATCGATACAGAAGCAACAACTTCCTGGAGCCAAGCTCCTTAGAAGCGATACAAGACGTACCTCGAGCAGTTATCCACAGGACTTATTCACATATCCACGGGATGACGGCTCGACCGAGATACGGACGTGATTCCGGCCGGCTGCACGGTTCCGGATGACCGAAACACGAGTCGAGAGACACGACGCGAGAGCCGCGGTACCGACGAAATGAGGTGTGGAAAAAGTGGGGATGACCTGGCGAAAGGATGTGCGAACGACGGGAGGTTTTCCCCACTCGTTCAGAGGCCGCGCGCGGCTCGGCACTTCATCACCAGTGGATTCCGAAGCGCGTCCACAGTTCCTACACGGTCGCGACGACGAATCGACGATCGCAAGTCATTGCCTACGAGCAAGACCGGTCAATCGCCCGCAACCTGTCCACATACTCACGGACCTGAAGAGGGAAGGTGATATGAATTTACTCTCTTACTTCTTATCATCTCAGAACCTCCGACCCCCCATCCGGAGACCCGGTGTCGGAATCGTCCCCAACGCATCAAACCCGCGAGTCGGATCATGAAATTCAAAAGCGATCGCAAAGCCCTTTCGGATGCCTTCAGTGTTGTCGGCGGTATCGTTCCGACTCGGAGCGTGAAGCCGGTTCTCCAGCACGTGAAGATCATCGCGGACGGTCGCGGCGTCGAGCTCTTCGGAACGGACCTCGAGATCTCGCTGCGCTACCGCCTCGACGAAGTCGACGTCGAACGGGAAGGCATGATCGTTCTGCCGGCGAGTCGCCTGAACGCGATTCTCCGGGAGATCGCCGACAACGACGTTACGCTCGATGTCGACGGTCAGACGTGCCAGGTCGTTTGCGAGAGCAGCTTCTTCAAGCTGCTCGGCTGGGAAGCGGAGGAGTTCCCGGAGATCGCGCCGCTGCCCGAAGCGGGCGGCTTCGAGGTCGCTGCGGATACCTTCCGGGAGATGATCAAGAAAACCGCTTTCGCCGCCGCGCGCGAGAAGACGCGTTACGCGCTCAACGGCGTCCTGCTGCGAATCGGCGGCTCGTCGATCGAGATGGTCGCGACCGACGGTCGGCGTCTGGCTCGGTTCGTCGTCCCCGTCGAGAATCCCGAGGGCACGGAGCGTCAGGCCCTGCTTCCGGTGAAGGGGCTGACCCAGCTCGAGAAGCTGGTCCGTCCCGACGAGGAGATGATCACCCTGCACTTCGAGGAGAACATGGTCGGCATCCGGACCGCGTCGGCCGAGCTCTCGGTGCGGCAGGTCGAAGGATCGTTCCCGGACTTCGAAGAAGTGATTCCGAAGGCCTACGAGAGTCGCGTCACCGCGACCGCCGGCGCGTTCTGCTCGGCGCTTCGCAAGGCTTCGATCATGACGAGCGAAGACACGCGCGCCGTGCAGATTCAATTCTCGGAGGGCAACGCCGAGTTCTCGTCGCGATCGACGGACGTCGGCGAGTCGAAGATCGAGCTTCCGACGGCGATCGACGGGAAGAACCAGGACGTGAGCTTCAACCCGGATTTCCTGCTCGAGGGGCTCCGCGTGCTTCCGGATGATGGCGAGTTCCACCTCGACCTCACCGACCGCACGTCGCCGGGTCGCATCAGCCACGGCGACGAGTACACCTACGTCGTGATGCCGATCAACATCGAGGGCTGAGATCCGAATGAGCTTGAACGAGGGGAGGCCGGCTGGAGATCGAGGCCGGTTCGGGGAAGGCCGGCCGGGCGGGCCGCCGAGGAAGCGTCGTCCGGCACGCTCGAAGCGCAACGGCAAGGCGGAGGAGCTCCGGGACATCCTGCCCCGAATTCTCGCGCGACGGGGCGCCGCTTCGGCCGACGAATACGGCGAAACGAAGCGCGCGATCGAGGAGTTTTTGGGCGCGGATCGATCGGCCCGGATCCGCATTCTGGGCATTCGAACGGGCACCCTTACGCTCGGTGTTCGATCCGCACCCCTAAAGCACGAATTGGAAACGTTTTACAACGCCAATCTGCTCGAATTCCTCCGAGGTCGTTCAGCGGGCTCCGAGATCCGGTCGATTCGCTTCCGGCTCGAGGCCTGAATTCCCGCTAGACGCGACCTAACTCTTTTTGGATAATACGCTTATTCTCAAGGAAGAGAGCTCCTGGCGGGGGCTCTTTTCTTCGTTTGTGAGGGGTCCCCGGGGCGGTACGGAGTGCTGAGCCTTTATGTCCACTTCAGGTAACTACGACGCCAAGAACATCAAGGTCCTCGAGGGCCTCGAAGCCGTTCGGAAACGTCCGGCGATGTACATCGGCGACGTGTATTCGGCCGGTCTTCACCACCTCGTGTACGAGGCCGTCGACAACAGCATCGACGAAGCGCTGGCCGGCTTCTGCAACAACATCAGCGTCAAGATCAACGCGGACGGCAGCGTCACGGTTTCCGATGACGGTCGAGGCATTCCCGTCGACATGCACGCCGACGCCAAGAAGCCGGCGGTCGAAGTCATCCTCACCACGCTGCACGCGGGCGGCAAGTTCGACAAGGACACCTACAAGGTCTCGGGCGGTCTGCACGGCGTCGGGATCTCGGTGGTGAACGCGCTGTCGACGCGGCTCGATGTCGAAGTCTGGCGTGACGGCTTCCACTGGACGCAGAGCTTCGAGAGGGGAGACCGTACCGGTGACCTGCAGAAGCTCGAGGAGACCGATCGTACCGGAACTCGCGTCACGTTCATGCCGGACGACGAGATCTTCGACGACATCATCTTCAGCTTCGATACGCTCTCCACGCGACTGAGAGAGCTCGCGTACCTGAACCCCGGCATCCGGATCTCGATCGAGGATGAGCGCGAGGGCAAGGAGCGCAAGGAAGAGTTCCACTTCGAAGGCGGTCTCGTTGCCTTCGTCGAAGCGCTGAACGAGAACAAGGAGCTCCTCACCAAGGAGGTCATCACGTTCACGCGTGAGCAGGACGGCACCACGGTCGAGCTCGCGTTCCAGTACAACACGAGCTTCACCGAGACGGCCTACAGCTACGTCAACAATATCCGGACTCCCGACGGCGGAACGCACGTCGCGGGCTTCCGCTCGGCGCTGACGCGTACGTTCAACCACTACGCGAGGCGCCAGAACATCCTGAAGGGCGACAGCGCGCCTTCCGGCGAGGACTTCCGCGAGGGACTCTCGTACGTCATCAGCGTCAAGATCCCCGAGCCGCAGTTCGAGGGCCAGACGAAGTCGAAGCTCGGAAACCGCGATGTCCAGAGTGCGGTCGAGAGCATCGTCAACGAGAGCCTGGGCGTCTATCTCGAAGAGAACCCGGCGGTCGCCAAGAACGTCATCATGAAGGCGAAGCTCGCGGCCGACGCGCGAGAGGCGGCCCGCAAGGCTCGCGATCTCGTGAAGCGAAAGGGCGCGCTCGCCAGCGGAAACCTGCCGGGCAAGCTCGCCGACTGCGCGAGCCGTGACTTCGAGCGCACCGAGCTGTACCTGGTCGAAGGTGACTCGGCCGGTGGCTCGGCCAAACAGGGTCGCGATCGCGACTTCCAGGCCATTCTCCCGCTCAAGGGTAAGATCCTGAACGTGGAGAAGGCGCGCATCGACAAGATGCTGAACCACAACGAAATCCGCACCATCATCACGGCGCTCGGCACCGGGATCGGCGCGGAGGACTTCGATCTCTCGAAGCTTCGATACTCGAAGATCATCATCATGACGGATGCCGACGTCGACGGCTCGCACATTCGCACGCTGCTGTTGACGTTCTTCTTCCGGCAAATGCGAGAGCTCGTCGAGGCCGGAAACCTCTACGTGGCCCAGCCTCCGCTGTATCGCGTCAAGCGCAAGAACTCGTCGACCTATATCCACACCGACAAGGAAATGCGCGCTTCGCTGCTGCGGGGCGGGGTCGACTCGTCGTCGCTCAGCGTCGTTGCCGACAATCGCACGATCGAAGGCGACGACCTCGACAAGCTCGCGCGGCTCGCGCTGCGCATCGAGGAGCACGAGCGCGCCGTCCTGAAGCGCGGCATCGAGTTCGAGGAGTACTGCAAGGCGATGGAAGACGCGGGCGGCAAGCCGCCGGCGTACCGCGTGACGCGCGACGGCGAGTCGCAGTATCTCGCGACGAGCGACGACTACGCCGCCTACCGTGCCGATCTCGAGCGCGAGCTCGGTCGGACGCCGCGCATCCACGAAGAGGGCTCCTCGGGAGGGAACGGCGAGCCGGCCGACTTCGAGGTGACGGAGATCTTCAGCCACGAGAAGATCGGCGAGACGTTCCGCGAGCTCGGCGAGCTCGGGTTCACGTGGAGCCAGTTCTTCGGCAGTCGCGACTGGACCCAGGCCGAGCCGTTCCTGCTCATGCCGAGCAAGGGCGATTCCAAGGCGCTCACATCGCTGCGGGAGCTCGACAGTGCGCTTCGATCCATCGGACAGCGTGGAATCGACGTGCAGCGCTACAAGGGTCTCGGTGAAATGAACCCCGACCAGCTCTGGGAGACCACGATGAATCCGGAGGCTCGGATCATCATGAGGGTGCACATGGAGGACGCGGCTGCGGCCGAGCAGATGTTCACGATCCTCATGGGCGAGCAGGTCGAGCCGCGCAAGAACTTCATCGAGCGGCACGCGCTCGAGGTGAAGAACCTCGACATCTAGCCGGTGAGTCGGCTCTAGTCCGCCTGCTTCTGGGGCGCCGACTCGAGGTTGACCGATTCGCCCGCGCCGGCTCCCGACGCCGCGGCGCCTGAAGCGGGGAGCTGCTCGATCTTGCGATCGGCCTCGTCGAGGTCGTCGCGGATGTCGTCCTCGATCCCCTTGATGCCCTTCTTGAACTCGACGATTCCCTTGCCGAGGGAACGGCCGACTTCGGGGAGGCGGCGGCCGAAGAGAAGCAGCGCGATCACCAGGATGACGATGATCTCGGTGGTGCCGATGTTGCCGATCAGAGCGGGGTACATGTGGGGCCTCTCGTTGTAAATGCCGGTATGACTTAAGGGTACAGGCCGGAGTCCGTCTGCGTCAAGACGCATCCTGAGGACTCTCCCCCCTCGGCGTGCCCTATTCTACCTCCTCTTCCTCCTCGGCGTCGAAATCGGTGCCCTCGAAGTAGGCCTCGTTGAAGAACTCGGATTCGTAGTCGTCGTCGTCGAAGTACAGCTCGTTGTCCCAGCTGCCGCGACGGTTGCTCGGGCCGCTGTAGAGGACGCTCGGCGTGAGGTTGAACGAGACGCGGGTGTCGTCGTCGCCCGAGTCGTGGGTGACGCCGACCTCGAAGACGAACGCCGCCCCGAATCGCGAGACGTTCACGCCGAAGTCCTGGTTGCGGGTATCGTCGAAGTCGTACCGTTCGAAGAGCCGCATTCCCCACTTCTCGCTGAGCCGGATGTCGAGCTGCGCCGACAGCGATTCCGATCGCTCGCGGAACTTTCGGTAGGTGGTCCGGAGGCCGAGCCCCTTCGTGATCTTCGTCGAGATTCCGGTGTTCAGGACCTCGAACTCGTCGCCTTTCCAGTCCCACTCGGATTCGCTGAAGATCGCGGTGCGCTCGGTCAGGCGCACGACGAGGTCGTTTTCGAGGTTACCCCACGTGCGGTTGTCGTTGTCGCGGTCTTCGTTCGGGAAGACATTGATGGCGGTGTCGAAGTTGATGAAGTCGACGACGCCCTGGGAGCCGCGCTTGGTCTGGAGTCGGTTTCGGACCTGAAGCCGGAAGAACTCGACCTTGTCGCGATCCTCGATGTCGTCGTGCGGAATCAGCTCGTCCGACGCGACGGTGTTGGCGTACCGATTGGCGTACGAGACGATCGGGTTGACGATGTGGCGGAGGTTGTCGATCTCGAGCAGATCGTTCTGGGCGTCGAACGTTCGGTGGAACTGCGTCGACCACTGCGCTCCCGCCGTCGCGGTGAACCGGTTCGTGTTGCCTTCCTCGTCGCGCGTCTCCGAGAACGTGGAGCCGCCGGCCTCGAAGAAAGGCCGCAGCACGGTCGGTCCGATCGTGAACGGCGTCGAGAGTCGATGCACGGTGTCGAATCGCGTGACGCGCTCGCGGTCGATGTCGTCGATCGGGGCGGCCTCGTCGGACGGTCGCTGGCGGACGTTTCCGATCAAGGAGCGCGAGTTGTAATAGAGGTTCGTGCCGAAGATCATCTCTTCGAACAGCGGCCGCTCGATGATGCGGTGCTCGAGCTGCGGCTGGTACTCGGTCTGATCCTGGAAGTCGTTCAGCCGGTTTCGCTGGAGCAGCGTCACGACCTGGTCGTCACCGAACACCTTCTTGAGCCAGACGAGCGTTTCCTGTTCCTTCGACGTCTTGAACTCCCGCTCGAAGTACTCCCGAAGGAAGTTCGAGTCCGAGATCCAGGAGGCTTCGAACGTTCCTTCGATATCGAACGGCAGGAAGTGTCGGTACTGGAGGCGGAATCGCGCTCGGTTCTCCTCGTCGATCGGAATATCCGTACGCTTTCCGGTGTCGGGATCGCGAATCTGGCCTCGCGTGTCCTCGTCGGCCTGGTCGTTGATGTAGTACGAGCGTAGCCGACCGTAGCCGCTCTCGGCCTTGTAGTCGATGTCGAATCCGAGGCCGACACCACGTTCCTCGTAGGGGTCGATACGGACCGTCCACTCTCCGACCTTCTTGCGTTGCCCCTTCGGACCGACCTTGATGTTGTCGCCCCATTCGGTCATCAGGAAGAGCCCGAACTGGGAGGAGATGCCGCCGCGGGCGCGCTTGAAGTACAGACCGGGGCCGTCGGCGATGGAGCCGTTCCACGACGGGAGATAGAGGACCGGCATGCCCCACGAGGACGCCACCGTGCGCTCGAGGGAAACCTTGGATCGGTCTTCGTCGTCGAGAGGCTCACCGTCGGGGCCGGTCTCGGGGAGACGAACCGTCACCTCGTCCGACGCTACGTGAAAGACATCCGTTCCGTAGCCGACGGTGCTGAGCGCGGCGTCGCGACCCTCGACCAGGCCCGGGCCGAGCTGCCGGATTTCCGACGCCCGCAGGAAGAGCGGCACCGGCCTCCCGCGCACCGAGGTGACCGACCGCAGGTAACCGTTGATGAAGATCGCCCGGTTGGAGTCGAGATCGAAGAGCATCCGATCCGAGTGGAAGACATCCGGGCCCTGGGTGAACGAGACGTCCTCATCGGCGTAGATCTGACGGATACCGCGGAGGAGCTGCCCGTCCTCTTCTTCTTCGTCTTCTTCGGCCTCGCCGCCTTCGCCATCCTCGGACGCGGGCTCGCTGTCGTCGCCTTCCTTCGCGGCCTCGGCTTCGGCATCGGCCCGTTCGAGCTCCTCGAGATCGAACAGGGGCTCTTCCTCGTCGGTTCCGTCGGACTCGGAATCGAGCTCGTCGAACTCGAAGAGGCCGGAGCCGGCTTCCTTCTCGATCCAGATGACGACGTTGCGCGCGTTGAGCGTGAAGTTCCTCGACGTGACGGCGACGTTTCCGGCGAAGAGCAGGACGTCTTCCTTCTCTCCGGCGATGCGTTTGGAGTAGTCGGCCTGGAGGATGGCCTCGCCGCGACGGATCGATTCGAGGATCATCTCCTGCCGCTTCGAGTAGGTCGGGAGCTCGCGCCGGCCACGACGCTCCTCCTTGTCCTCCTGCGCCTCGGCGACGAAAGAGCACAAGCCGACCAGCACGAGGATCGCCGCAGCGATCCACGCTTTCACGTGTCCCCTCCCCATGTTCAACCGCCCCTGGTCCCTCTCTAGCTCGAACCGCGTTGCCGGTAAGAGACCTGTTTGGCTTCGATGTCGCCCGTCTCGTAGTCGTACCGGATCCACTTGCCGGTGGAGTCGTCTCCTCTCGGCGTCTTCAGGTGGACCGGGTCTCGATCGCCCTCGAGCACGAGCGAATGGCTTCGCGTATCGAGCTCGAGTCGATCTCCGTCGGCGATGACCCGGGGATGTCGAACCTTCACGTTCCCCTCGCAGAGCGCCTTTCGGATGTTGTTCGTACTGCTGCCGTCGTCTCCTCCGGAGAGGGCCGCCGCCTCTTCGGCCGTCCGGAAGATCGCACGGAAAGAATCACAGGTGAGTCGGCTCACGGGCTTCTCGCCCGCGGCCAGTCGCTGCTCGGCGACGACGTCCTTGTCGAACCTCGCCTCGCGCTCGCGCTGGAACGATAGGGCGCCGACGCATTCGATCGACGTGAGGTAACGCACGACCTTGGTCTCGCCGCCCTGCTTGAGCAGGTCCTCGACGTGGAACTCGATGCGGCCGCCGTCCGGGCAGGTGATGCGCTCCGAGTTCGTGTCGATGCGCATCCAGTCGCTCGTCAGGGCATCCCACTCTTCGGGATATTCGGTGTTGCGGATCGAGGCGACGGCCTTCTGCGGCTCCTCGCCGTCGGCCGGTTCCCCCATGTCTCCATGGACGAGGATCTGACCTTCCTGCTTGCTGTAGGTGATCTGCTGCGCGGTCAGGCGATGGTTCTCGCTCTCGATGAGCACATCGCGCCGCGCGTCGAGGTAGGCCAGCTCGCGAGCTTCGGTCTCCTCGTTCACGACGAAGGCGAGGTCGGCCTCGGCGCACAGGAGCTTCCACTTCTCGACCGGTTGCGCCGCTTCGTCGTCCCCGGACTCCGGGTCGGCCTTGGCGGTGCGCGCTTCGTCGCCGGCTTCGGCTTCGTCCTTGTCGTCCGAGCCGCCGCTCGCGGCGTCGGCCACGCTTTCGAACGTCACGAGATCGCTCTCGAACTCGCCTTCGACGCGGCCGTAGGCCTTGAGCGTGTCGCTCTCGCGGTCGTAGCGCAGACGCTCGGCGAGCAGCCGCTGCTCTTCGCCCTCGGTCTCGCCCGGCAGCGAGAAGAGCGCCCGGTTTCCGCGGGAGTCGCCCTTCAGCTCGAGAACACCGCTGTCGTCCGAGAAGGTGAGAACATCTCCCTCGGCTCGACCGTCGACGGACACGTACTCGACATCACCGGCGGCGTTCCAGGACGCGATACTCGATTTGCCGGTCTGGTCGTTCTTGCGAATCGCGAGGAGCATCCGGTTCGATCGGAGCGTCGAATCGATGGTCTCGCCCGCGCTCCGCTCGATCTCGCAACCCCCCTCGAACGAGGCATAGGTGGTGGTGCTGGTCTTTCGGGACAGCACGATGCGATCGCCGGCCCGCGCAACGATCCGATCCGGCTTCTCGCCGTCCTCGGCCTCCGCGTCGGTTCCCGGCATCAGATCCATCTCGAGGCTGTCGACGAGTCCGCCTTCGAGCCTTAGCTCGGCGTTGCGGCTCATGACGAGGTCGATCGCTTCGCTGGTGCGATCGAGCTCGAAGTGGCCGCCCGCGAGGACGTACTCGGGGTCGCGGATCTCGACGGCGTCGTAGGCCTCGATCCGGTTGAGCTCGGTGGTTCCGTCTTCGCCGTCACCGAGCTGGATCGTCAGCTGCTCGGCCACGAGGACGAATGCCGGGTCGACGCCCTCCCTGGGGAACTGCGATAGGACCACGCTCTTCGTGCATTCGATTCCGCGGCCGCCGTCCTCACGCGTTAGCAGCACGATCTTGTCGCGGCAAGAGATCGTGGCGAAGCCTCCGGCCGCCGTCTCGACGTCCGCGCTCGGAGAGTCTTCGAGGAGGTTGCCCTCGAGACCCGCCACCTTCACGGAAGGAGAGCCGATCAGCTGGAGAACCGGGGGACCGTCCGTTCGCTTCCAGACGAGTCGGTCCGACTTCATTTCGATGTCGCTCTCGTGGACCGTGACGCCTTCGCGAGCGAGCAGCTGCGTCGCTTCGAGGCTGTCGCCGGTCTCGCCCGCGGCCTCGAGGTCGATATCGAGGGCGCCGGCGTCCATCCGCTGGGTCCCCTGCTCGAGGACGGTCGCGCCCACGAATCGGATCTTCGCCTCGCGGATGCCGTAGCGGGATCCCTCGCCTTCGGCTTCGTCGGCCGAGGAGCGCGGGCTCTTGTCGCTCTCGGCGTCCTCGTCTTCGGGCTTGCCGCCTTCGAGCACGAGTGCGTCCGGAGACGTGATGCGAACCTGCTTCGCGGTCGATTCGGCACCCGGCGTCCCCATCATGTCGGGGAGCGCGAGATCGCCACCCGCGTCGACGATGAGCTCGACGTCGCGGGCGAGGCGGAAGTTTCGAAGCTCGGTCTCGCCCTCGAATCCCTTGCCGGTGAGGGTGAGGCCTTCCTTGCGGATCTCGACGCGATCGTTCGTCCGCAGCTTCGGCATCGAGAGGGACTCGCCCTCTTTGTTCTTGTCGTTCGGGAATCGGATCTCGAGCGTCTCGGTCTGGAGCGAGGCCAGCTCCTTGTCGCCGCCGATCTCCGCGACGAAGACATCGCCCTCGAGCAGCACCATCGAGACCTGATTGGTCCGACCGTCGAAGCGCAGCAGGCCGCGCTCGCTCTTGACGCGTGCGATCTCGACGCCGTTCTCGTCGTGGAAGTGCCCTTCGAGCCCGGTCGCGCGGATCGCTTCCTGCGAGCGCGGCTCGACGGATTCATAGCGGAAGTGCACCTGCGTGATCTGACGGACCTGGCCGTCGACGATGCGCTCTTCCTGGACGCGCAGCACCATGCCTTCGATATCGCCGATGTAGACGCCGCGGGTATCGGGCGTGCTCAGCGTGTACAGGTCGCGGTCGTTCTGTTCCTGCTTGCGATCGATCTTGGCGGGCGCCTTGTTCCGTTCGACGGGCGCAGCGAAGCCACCGCAGAGCATCACGACGATGCCCGTGCTGACGACGAACGAGATGGCGAAGATGAGGAATCGCGTCATGGGGTCGTCGCGCCTCCGACTTCGGCCTTCGCGGCGAGCAGCAGCTCGGTGACCTCGCGGACGGCTCCGTGACCGCCCGGGGTTTCCGTGACGTGATGCGCCGCTGCCTTCACTTCCGGTCGCGCGTTCGCCGGGGCGACCGCGAATCCGACCTCGCGAAGAACCGGGATATCCGGCAAGTCGTCGCCGACGAAACAGACTTCGCTTCGATCGACGCCGAGCTCGGCGATGAGGGCTTCGAACGGCTCGATCTTCGAAGAAGCGCCCTGGATGACGGGCGCGATGCCGAGCTCACGAGCGCGATGCTCGACGGCTTCGCTGCTGCGTCCGGAGAGGATGGCCGTCTGGTTGCCGGCCCGGCGCCAGGCGGCGATGCCTGCTCCGTCGTGCACATGGAAGCGCTTGATCTCGCTTCCGTCCGCGCCGATCCAGATGCTCCCGTCGGTGAGCACACCGTCGACGTCGAGCAAGAGCAGGCGGATCCGGGCGACGTCCGTGGCCGTTCGCGCCATGGCAGCGATCAAACCCCTCCGGTGACGATGAGATCTTGCACATCGAGCAGCCCGACCGGTCGGAGGTCGTCGTCGACGACCGGAAGCTGGTCGATCTTGTAGTCCTTCAGGATCCGCAGCGCCTCGGATGCGAGCTGCTCGGGTCGCACCGTCTTCGGATCGCGTGCCATGATCTCGTCGACGGCCATCTCCATGAAGTCGTAGCCCTTGTCGAGCTGACGCACGAGGTCACCGTCGGTCACGAACCCGCACAGGACGCCGTTGTCGTCGACGACGGATGCGGCTCCGGGGCGGCCCTTCGTGCTGTTGATCGCGATCAGGGCGGCTCGAGCCGTGACTCCGCTGGCCACGACCGTCGTGTCGTCCCCGGTTCGCATGATCTCGCCGACCTTCAGGAGACGGCGGCCGAGGCTCCCGCCGGGATGGTACGCCGCGTATTCCTCCGTGGTGAAATCGCGCATGCGCGCCACGGTCATGGCGAGCGCGTCCCCGATGACGAGCATCGCCGTGGTGCTCGCGGTCGGGGCCAGCCCGATCGGACAGGCCTCGGGGATATCGCCGATGTCGAGCAGCAGGTCGCAATGCCGTGCGAGCGTCGACTCGGGGTTGCCGGTGATGGCGATCGTCTTGGCCCCGATCTTCTTGAGCGGGGAGAGCAGGCGCGTGACTTCGGCGGTCTCGCCGCTGTTCGACAGGATGACGAGGACGTCGTCCTTGACGATGCGGCCGAGGTCGCCGTGGTATGCCTCGGCGGGGTTCAGGCAGAGCGACGGCGTGCCGGTGCTCGCCATGGTGGCCGAGATCTTCTGCGCGATGATGCCGGGCTTGCCCATCCCGGTGATCACGGTGCGGCCCTGGCACCCCAGCACGAGCTCGACCGCAGCCCGGAAGCTGCCGTCGATGCGTTCCTGCAGCGCCTCGACGGCATCGCGTTCGACGCGGATGACCGTTCGGGCGTACTCGACGGGATCGACCTTACCGCCTCGAGCCGTCAGCAGATCAGATGTATCGGGCGCGTCCTGCATGAGAGATTCGTTCATGATACTTTCCGCCACAACGTCTTCGAGAGCCGGGCTCTGCGAGCGGAGTGCATGTCGGGGATCGACGTGACGCCGGACGGGGAGCGGATCGCGTTGCCAACGCGAGTGACGCTCCGGCTCAACGTCGAACCAGGAGAGGAAGTTTGGTGGATCGAACCAGGATCCGCAGAGTCTATCAGGGTCCCGAGAGCGTGTAAACGCGAGGGGAGCCGCCCGACGCGGTGCCGTTGGAGAAGACCGACCCGTTCTGCTATAATCCCCAGCCAAACTGGAATTTAAGGTCATTCTGCGGCTGACGCATGCTCGATCTCGTGCTGGTTCTCGCCATCTTTGGGCTGTTCGTCCTCTCGATCGTCATCCACGAGTTTGCCCACGGCTACGTTGCCTGGCGATGCGGAGATCCGACGGCGAAGGAGCTCGGGCGGCTGACGCTCAATCCGCTCGTCCACCTCGACCCGGTGTTTTCGCTCCTCCTGCCGGCGCTCAGCTACTGGACGCTCGGTTTCCCGTTCGGCGCGGCGAAGCCCATCCCGGTGCGCGTCGGACGGCTGCGTCATCCGGTGGCCGATGACATCAAGGTGACGATTGCCGGGCCCCTGTCGAACTTCGCGATCGCGATCGGCCTGGCGCTCGTCATGCTGCTGCCGATCTTCGGCGACGGGGGCGCCCAGAACGGCTGGATCCTCGTCCTCGGCATGACGGTCTACCTGAACCTGCTGCTCGGACTCTTCAACCTGTTGCCCATCCCGCCGCTCGACGGGTCGTTCATCTTGGCGCACGCTCTTCCCCAACCGATCCGTTCCGCGTATCGTTCGGTGGGGAGCTTCGGGATGGTGCTGCTCCTCTTGATCCTGATCGGAGTGCCCGAGGCCAGCCGCTACCTGCTCGACGGGATCGCGGCCATCTGGAGCTTTCTCGGCCATCCTGTGGATCTGATGGTCGATATCTTCATCCGATTCCGGGGTCTCAAGGACTCGATCTTCCAGGGGTAAGTCGTGGAATACCGAATCGATCTCGAAGCGTACGGGGGTCCGATGGATCTCCTGCTCTATCTCGTGAAACGGCACGAGATCGATATCTACGACATTCCTATCGCTCACGTCCTCGAGAAGTTCCTCGAGCACATCGAGCTGCTGGAGCACCTGGACGTGGACGGCATCGGCGACTTCCTCGTCATGGCCTCGACGCTCATGGAGATCAAGTCCCGGTTGCTTCTGCCGCAGCCGGAGGTCGAGGACGACGAGGCCATCGAGGATCCGCGCATGGAGCTCGTGCAGCAGCTCCTCGAGTACCGGCGGTTCAAGGAGATCTCCGAGGAGCTCGGCGATCGACGGCGCGAGCAGGGGAGGCGATTCCCGCGCGGCGCGTCGGGCGAGGTGGCCCAGACCGAGGAGGGCGAAGAAGAACCGCGCTTCTCTCTGGGCGAGCTGACGCTCTGGGACCTCTGCGCGATCTACTCGAAGATCCTCCGCGAGGTCGAGCTCCACGCGTCGCGCGAGGTCGTGCTCGACGATACGCCGGTCGAGGATCACATGAATCGCATCCTCGACAGCGTGAAGACCTCGAGCAAGGTCAGCTTCCGCGGGCTCATCCCCGAGAAGGCCGATATCGGCATCCTGATCGGGATGTTCGTCGCGCTGCTCGAGCTCGTCCGCGAGAAGAAGATCCGGATCTTCCAGTCCGAGGACTTCGCGGATATCGACCTGCGTGCGCGGGAGGAGCTGCCGGAGGACTATTTGGCTCCCGAGCCCGAGCCGGAGCCCATGCCCGAACCGGAGCCGATGGCGTCGGAGCCGTTTGCGGGCTTCCCGTCGAGCGCTGCCGAGCCGGAGCCGTTTGCCGGCTTCTCGTCGGAGTCCTCGACCGAGGACGCGCCGGACTCGGTGGGCGATTTCGCGCTCGAGTCGCGAAGCGATCTCATGCCCGAAAGCACCGACGATCCTGCGCCGGAGCCTTCGACCGAGGCCACGCCCGAGCCGTCTTTCGACTTCGCCGTCGAGTCCTCGGAGCCGGAAGCCCGGCCCCCCGAAGAGGATGAGACCGCCGCCGATCCATTCGCGTCGGAAGACGAACCCTCTCCGGACCCCTTCATCGATTCGCGACGCGTCGATCCCTGAGGCCCCGCGCTGTCGGAAACTGCTTGACTCCATAGACTTCCGATAGATAGAGTATCGGGCGTATTCCTCGCACCCCAACACACCTAAAGGAGTCTCGCCCGATGTCCTCCGACAAAGTCGTGAATGTCACCGATCAGTCCTTCGACGCCGAGGTGCTGCAGCACAGCGGGGTCGTCCTCGTCGATTTCTGGGCCACGTGGTGCGGACCGTGCGTCGCGATGTCGCCGGTCATCGATCAGCTCGCCGACGAGTTCGACGGCAAGGTCAAGGTGACGAAGCTGGACACGCAGGAAAACCCGGAAACCGCGGCGAAGTACTCGGTCACCGCGATTCCGCTTCTCGTCGTCTTCAAGGATGGCGAAGTGATCAAGCAGGAGATTGGAGCCAAGTCGTTTGACGCGGCCAAGAGCATGCTCGAGGGCTGTCTCGCCTGACGCCTGACGCGCGTGACTCTCGACCGTCGCGGAGAACGCTCGGGAGACGTCCCATGAAGGCGCTGTACTCGCGGTACCCGTCCCACGCGGCCAGTTCGATTCGACTGGCCGCGTTCGCTGTTCTCGTGCTCGCATTTTCCGCGATCGCCGAGCCGCCGAAGAATCCGGTCCACTGGCGAGCGGATTTCGACGAGGCCTTCGAGATCGCGCTGGAGCGCAACGTTCCGGTCGTGCTTGCCATCATCCAGGATGGCGAAGCCGAGAACGAACGCATGGTTCCCGAGTGCTACGAGAACAAGAGCTTCATCGAGCTCTCGCGCATGTGCGTGATGCTCGTCGGTAGCCGCGGAACCTCGTCCGAGCACGGTGTGCTCGAGGTCGAGGTCGACGGGCGCACGCGACGGATCTGCAACAAGTTCGGCTCGATCACGTGTCCGGAGCACCAGGAGGTCGAGATGGCGATCTTCCGGGAGTACTCCGACAACGGCTCGCTCGACACGCCGCATCACGTCATCGTGCACCCCGAAGACCGTCGCGTCCTCGGCCGGCACGACGATCACGTCGAGCGCTCCATGCTCATGTCGAGCATCCGCAAAGCCCAGCGCGAAGTGGGGCGCGGACTGACCGACGAGGACTACGCCGAAGCCAAGAAGAACCTCGCCGAAGCCGCGGACGCGCTCAAGCAGAAGGACTACCCGAAGGCGATCGAGCTCTACGACTGGGTCGCGTCTCTGCGGGCCGACGGCAAGCTGATCGAGTCGGCGGGCGAGAAGCTCGGAGAGATCGAAGAGCTCGGGAACGAGATGCTCGCGGATGCCGAGAAAGCGGGCGCCAAGCGGGATTTCGGCAACGCGTTCCTGCTGATCAGCACGATCAAGGAGGACTTCAAGTTCTTCAAGAAGACGCTCGGGAAGTCGGCGTCGAAGCTCGAACGGGCGCTGAAGAAAGACCCGGAGGGGCGTGCGGCGGCCGCGGCACTGAAGCTCGAGCCGAAGGCCAAGGCGGCGCTCGAGAAGGCCGAGCAGATGATCGACATGAAGAACTACCTCGGGGCCGTGCGCGATCTCGAGGGAATCGTGGACAAGTTCGGGTCGACGCCATCGGCCAAGCGCGCGTCGGAGCTCCTCGAGTACCTGCAGGGGAATGAGCAGATCCGCGAGGCCATCGCCGAGCAGCAGATGCGAACCGACTGCACGAAGTGGCTGCGTCTCGCGAAGAACTACTTCTCGAACGATCTGAACGAGCAGGGCGCCGAGCTCTGCAAGAAGATCGTGGAGATGTACCCGGAATCCGAGTACGCCGCCGAAGCGAAGAAGCTCCTCGAAAAGTCCGGGTCGTAGCGAACGCCGACCGGATCGAACCCAGGGGGGCCGCGCGCGCATGGTGCAGCCGGAAGAACCGACCGACGCCAGCCCGGAACGGGAAGACGCCTCGCAGAAGGATGCGCCCGAGCCTACGGTCGCGGAGCCTTCCGCTACCGAGCGCGCTCCGGATCCGGCGAATCCCGGCCGCCGTTCCCTTCTGCGAACGGTCGCGCTCGTCGTCTTCGCGTTCGTCCTGCTCTGGTTCACACGCCGCGAGATCATCGAGGGCTACCAGATCCCGACGCACTCGATGGAGCCGACGTTCCGCGGCGATCCCGACGGCGACAAGGTCATCGTCTACAAGAAGCCCTTCCTCTTCCGGGAGCCGAAGCGCTGGGAGATCGCGGTCTTCCGCCGCCAGGGCGAGCCGGGCGCCTTCGTGAAGCGCATCGCCGGTCTTCCCGGAGAGCAGCTGTGGATCGGCGAGGGCGACGTCTACATCAACGGCGAGATCGAGCGCAAGCCCGACGAGGTTCAGGCGGATCTTCTGATCCCGGTGTACGTCGAAGGTCTGGAGCGGCAGCCGTTCCAGCGTTCGTGGGCGCCGGGTCGCGAGCGCGGATTCGGCTGGAACGATCGCGACGGCTCGATGGTCGTCGAGACGTCGGACACGATGGAGTTCCAGTATCGCCGCGAGGTGCGAGACGGGTTCGTCGGAGACGACGGTGCGTGGAACGCGGGGCGGAACGCCGTGGGAGATCTGCGGCTCGAGCTGGAGCTGACGCCGACCTCCGACTCGGGGGCCGTAGTCGTGCTGCTGCGTCGGGACGGCAGCTGGTTCGAGGTGCTCGTACCGTTCGGCAGCGGTAGCCCCGAGATCCGGATGCCGGGATCTCGCGCGGATCTCTCGAACGTCGAGCCGCTCGAGCGCGGGCGCCGCGTGCGGCTTACCGTCACCCACATCGATCTTCGCCTGACGGTCGCGGTCGACGGTCGGAAGCTCCATTCCTACGACTACAGCTCGCTGATCCCGCTCGAGGATTCGGGCCGAGGGCGCAACGAGGCCGCCTTCGGAATCGTCGCCGGGTCGGCGCGCTTCCACGATCTGAGCCTGTACCGCGACCTGTACTACACGGCGAGCGGCGAGTGCGGGGTGACCCGTCAGGCCATCATCCCGGGAGGGAGCGACGCGTCGTCCCGTCGGTACTTCCTGCTCGGGGACAATAGCGGAAACTCAAGAGACAGCCGGTTTTGGGGCGATAGCTTACAGGCGACCGTCCCGTTCTCGGACTTCATCGGAGTCCCGGTGGCGGTCTTCTGGCCCCCGCGCCGTGCACGGTTCGTCCCGTGACAAAAAGCCCGAAACCGAAGTCGGATCCCGGTGTTCAGACGCCCGAGGAGCACGGGATGCACGACCAAGACGACGTTTCACGCATGCTCCGGGTGAAAGAGGGCGATACCGCGGCGTTCGAGGAGCTCGTCGAGCGGCACCGAGATCGCGTTCTGGGCCTGGTCTACCGCTACGTGCGGGACCGAGCCGAGGCCGAGGATCTGGCCCAGGATGTATTCCTGAACGTTTTCAAGGCTCGCGAGACGTATCGGCCGGACGCCCGTTTCACGACGTGGCTCTACCGGATCGCGACGAACCTGTGCCTGAACGCGCTCCGATCCAAGCGGGTCCGGCGCGTGGTGAAGACCCTCGCGCCGGTCGACGGCGAGGAATCGAGCCGGCCGATCGAAGACCTGGCGGATCCGAGCCCGGCGCCGGCCGGCGAGGCGCTCGAGAAGCGGGAGCTGGCCAGCCGCGTGCGCGAGATCGTCGACGAGCTCCCCGAGAGTCAGCGGACGGCGGTACTCCTGAACAAGTACGAGGATCGGTCCTACGTCGAGATCTCCGAGATCATGGGGCTCTCGATACCGGCCGTGAAGTCGCTCCTGTCACGAGCGAGAATGCGGATCAAGGAACGACTGTTGCCCTACCTGCAGAGTGAGAGGGTGATCTGATGGAACGTCACGAATCGATGGATCGCGAGAGCGTGCGCGATCGACTCGTCGAGTATGTCGACGGCGAGCTCGACGCGGCGACCCGGTCGGAAGTGGAAGCGTGGCTGCAGCGAGACGCGGCGCTCGCCGAGGAGGCGAACCAGCTCCGCGAGTCGTGGGCGCTTCTCGATGCGGATGAGGCGCCGACGACCTCGTCGGACTTCGTCGCTTCGGTAATGGGGAAGATCGAATCGGCGCCGCCGGCGAGACGGATCCTTCCCTGGCGTCCGATGCTCGCAGCCGCGGGTATCGTCGCCGTGGTCGGGATCGGGCTGGTCGTGGCGTTTGGTGGGCCGAAGGGCTCGGGAACCGGTCCGGGTGGGATCGGGCCGGACGCGATCAGCGAGCTCGAGCTCGCGGAGGAGCTGGAGCTTCTGGAGGACCTCGAGACGCTCGAGGCCATGGGCGAAGACATCGAGTTCCTGGCGTTGCTGGACCTCGACGTCGAAGACGAGGCGTGGTGAGAGTCATGGAACGACCGACCACTCCCGAGATCGCGAGAGGAACCCTCCTCGTTGTCGTCTTCGTGTTCTTGATCTGCGGGTTCGGTGCGGCCGATGCCGCTTCGGGCAGCGGACAGGAAGAGATGGCCCCGAGGCGAACGCCGTCGAAGCAGGAGCTCGAGGAGCGTCGCGCCCGGCTGCGCAACATGTCCCCGGAGCAGCGCAAGCGGCTCGAAGAGAACCTGCGCAAGCTGCGCGGCCTTCCCCAGGAGAAGGTGGAAGAGCTGCGGCGCAATCATCAGGCCCTTCAGGATCTCCGCAAGAAGCTGCTCGAGGAGATGCCCCCGGAAGAGCGTGCGCGCGTCGAGGCGCTGCCCCCGACGGAGTTCAACCGCGAGATGAGCCGGCGGATCTCGCAGGCCCGTTCGCGCGAAGAGCGTCGCTTCCTGCAGAAGCTTCCCGAAGACGTGCGCGCCCGCGTGAGGAACCTTCGCCCGAAGGAACGCCGCGCCGAGATCCAGCGCATCCAGAAAGAGGAGCGCCGCAAGGCGGATCGCACGTGGCTCGAGGAGCGGATCGAGCGTGGTGACGTGTCCGATCGTCGGGCCGCTCGGATTCGCAACGCGAGGCCGGCGGAGCAGGATCGGCAGATCTCGCGCCTGCGCAGAGAGATGATGGATCGTCGGGACCGCACGTTCCTCGATCGGATGGTGAAGAAAGAGCGGATCACTCCGGGCGAGCGTGCGCGCACGATGAAGCTCGACGGCTTCGATCGTCGCTCGGCGATCGCCAGAATCCGCGTGCGGGACTTCCTGGCCGATCCTCCCGCGGCGTTCCTGCAGCTGTCGGAAGAGCGGCAGCTGCGTTTGAGGCGATTGCCCGCGCATCGCTTCTTCGAGGGATTCCGCCGCGCCGTCCGCGAGAGCCGGTCCAAGGATACCCCGAGATCGAAGGACGGCCCGAGGCGTCGAGTTCCTCCGGCGCGGGAGAATCGTTGAGCCCGATCGTTCCACCGGCCGTCGTCCTCTACACGGCGCTCGCCGTCGTCGCGACCTTCGTCTCGCGGTGGACCGGACGTACCGTCCCGATCTTCAGCAGCCCGCAGGCGATCGTCACGGAAATGTCCCTCGGCCTCGCCCTCGCCGCCGTGATTCTTCTCGTGACGTCCCAGCTCGGTCGGTTTCGTTTCGGTGAGCGGCTCGAACGAGCTCTCGCCGAGACGATCGGCCCGCTCGAGACGCGCGACGTCTTGATCCTCGCGCTGGTGAGCGGCTTCGGCGAGGAGCTGTTTTTCCGAGGGATGCTGCAGCCTCTCGTCGGCTACGCCGTGGCCTCCGTCCTCTTCGGGATCCTTCACGTCGGTCCGAGCCGGGCGTTCCTGCCGTGGACGTTGTTCGCGCTCGCCGGAGGGTTCCTGCTCGGGGGAATCGTCGAGCTGACCGGGGCGCTCGGGCCGGCGATCCTGGCCCACTTCGTCGTGAACTTCGTGAACCTGGGGCGCTTGTCGGCTCGGGCCCGAGAGCTGTCCGTGCCCGTCGGAGCCGGCTCGGGCGTTTGAAATCGCCCGGGCGGCGTGGTAACTTTCCGGGCTCGTTCGGGGTCGCCCGTGTCGGCGTCCCCCTGTCATCACGATCGAACTACCGACCGGAGTCGAAGATGGGCAAGCTCAGCGCCGAGATGAAGCGTCTGCACCGCAAGAACCGCAAGAAGGCGAAGGACAAGGAAAAGCAGGCCAAGGCCGAGGGCCGCAAGCGCCGCTAGACTTGTCGCAATCGCGGACTGCTGCCGAGGTTGGGCGTGGTTCGCGATTCGATCAGGAGGGCTCGGACGAGCGATGTTCGGGCCGCTCCGAAGCAGGCTCGGGCCGCGTCCTCTGGAGCCCCGGGCTCATTCCCCCCGAGAGCAGGTCCCGCACGCTGAGGCCGGCGATCGATTCGCGCGTCGCCGCCTCGATCTCGCCGAGGACCCGGTCTACCTCGAGTCTCCCCCCGAGCCGATCCGCGTGCTGCCGATCCTGGAGCGAGGCCGGCAGGGTGTCGAGCACCTCCTGGATGCTGATCATCGCGGGATCGCGCGCGAGGATCATGAGGATCTCCGGATCGGCGGACTTCTCCACGAGCCCCGCTTCACTCAGACGATCGGCGAGCTCGCGAACCAGAACCTCCGGAGCGCCGTGGCGGTGCATCGCTTCGACGGAGGCGATCGGCGGCTGACTCGCTTCGTAGCGCTCCGCCGCGTCGGCGAGCAGGTTGAGGCCGAGCGCGAGCCGTCCCTCGGGTGAGATGCTCTCGGCGCGCAGCGTCTCCAGTCGATGCCGTCGCCCCTCGATGGCCGCCGCGAGCTCGGCGCCGCTCAGCACGATCAGCCAGCTCAGGTCGACCCACACGAAGAACACCGGGATCGCCGCGAATGCGCCGTAGATCGCGGTCGTCTGGCCGAGTCCGACCTGAAGCGCGATGTAGCCCTTGAGCGCGAGCTCGAACACGGTACCCGAGAGGATGCCGGCGATCAACGCGGACCGGACCGCGACGCGCCGATTCGGAACGATCAGGTGCAGCATCGTGAAACCGAACCAGACGATGCCGAGACTCGCGAACGTGCTTCCGCGCAATTCGCCGATGACCGGCACCTGCACGACGATGCTCTCGGCCTTGCCGAAGTCGACGCCCGTGATACCGGCGACCACGACCACGAACAGCGGGCCGAGCACGACGAGCGCGATGCTGTCGGTGACCTTGCGGATCCACTGACGTCCGCGCTTTACGTTCCAGATCTGATTGAACGAACGCTCGGTGTGGACGAGCATGCGGACGAGCAGCCCGAGCAGGATCAGGAAGCCCACGCCTCCGAGCGCGGTGACGTTCGTCTCCGCCGCGGTGTCGAGGATCCACACGAGCGCATCGCGCAGGCCCTTCGACCCCTCGAGCTCGTTGAGGATCCAGGGACGGATCTGACTATCGAAGCTGGTGGAGAAGGTGAACGCGATGGCCAGGACCGGTACGATCGAGAGCAGCGTGAGGAACGCGAGCTGAGCCGCCATCATCGAGGTACGGTGCCGCCGAAACCCCTCGAGGACCATGGTGGCGATCTGGAGGACCCAGCGGATCAATCCCACGGGAGCGGTGCCCGGAGGATCTCCCCAGACGAAGCTGTCGTAGCGTTCCGCGATCGTTGCGCGCTCGACCGGCGCGCGGCTGGTCAGGTTGGTGGCCATCAAGAGACCTTTCGGCGATCCGGACGCCGGAGCGTTAGGCCGGATCGCACCTTGCGGAGAATCGCCCGCCCCTACCGGTCCCCCGCGACGTCACGGGTGCCTCCGCTCGCGGCTCTCGCCTAGGATCCGGACGATGCCGACGCCTCGGAGACGGCGGCGGCGAGGGCGTCGCGCTTGATGGCGGAGTGGCTGGCGTTCCAGGAAGCGCTGCCCCCGCGGAAGAGGAGGGCTTGCGGGCTCTCGTGCTTGACGCCGGTGCGGCTGGCGATCTCGTTCGACACGTCGCGATGCGCCAGGATGTCGAGGAACGCGTGACCGGGCTCCCCGGCGGTTTCCAGGAAGGCGTCGTACTCCTCGAGGGCCGTTACGCTGATCGGACAGCGCGCTGAGTGCTTGAACAGAAAGAGCGGCTTCTGGTCACTCGACGCGAGAAAGCGGTCGAGATCCTCGATCGATTCGATGATGGTGCCGGATCGGCTCATGGAGATCCCCTTGCGTTGGACTACGGTCAGCGATTATACCAATCGATCGTCGGGCAGTGACGCTAAGGGAGCGACGCGTTTGGGCGTGAATTCAAGGGATACCATGGAGAATCCGTCGGAGAGCGGGGGGCTCGCCTCGCTCGATCTCCTCCCGGTTCCCGCGGTCCTGCTCGACAGCGACGGAGAGATGCTCGAGAAAAACGAGCTTTTCTCCGATCTGCGTGCGGACGGGGACGGCGGCGGATCGCTGGCCGACTGGCTGGCGGAGCCCGACCACGATCGGTTGCGTGCCGTGCTGGCCGAAGGCGAAGCGGGCACGGTCGCGCGTCTGGCGACGAGCGTTCGTCCCGACGCGGGCGGGCCGACGATGATCCGCTGGGCGATCCGCTTCTCGGACGGTGGGCCGCACGTGGCCGTTGCCGCCGCGGAGTCGCGGCCGCTCGGTGCCGAGCCATCCGAAGACGATCGCGCCGAGATGGTGCGACTCGAGCTGAAGATGCACAAGTACGCGCTCGACGAGCACTCGATCGTTGCCATCACCGATCCGAGCGGTCGCATCACCTACGCGAACGAGCGCTTCTGCGAGATCAGCAAGTATCGCCCCGAGGAGCTGATCGGACAGGACCACCGGATCCTGAACTCGGGTCACCACCCCAAGGCGTTCTTCCAGGATCTCTGGCGAACGATCACGCGGGGCGACGTCTTTCGTGGTGAGATCCTGAACCAGGCGAAGGACCGCAGCCTCTACTGGGTCGACACGACCATCGTGCCCTTCAAGGACGAGTCGGGAAAGATCACGCAGTTCGTGGCGATCCGAACCGACATCACCGAGAAGAAGCGCATGAACGAGCGGCTCGTGCTGTCGGCGAAGTTCGCCGCGCTCGGGGAGCTCTCCGCGAACATCGCCCACGAGGTCAACAACCCGATCGGGATCATCAGCGGGAAGGCGAGCCTGTTGCTCTCGCGTCACGCCGACACGCTTCCCGAGAAGGTCCGCGACGATCTGCAAAAGATCGTGCATCAGTGCACGCGGCTCGCCGAGCTGACCCGGCGCCTGCTCGACTACTGCCGCCCCTCGGTCGCGAAGAAGTCGCTCGTCGACGTTCGCCTCCCGATCGAAAGGGCGATCGAGCTGGTCTCCCATCGCGCCTCGACGCGTGGCGTGGAGATCGAGGTTCGGCTGCCGGATGAGCCGCTCGCCGTGCGCGCGAATGCCAACGAGCTCGAGCAGGTGTTCCTGAACCTGTTCCTGAACGCGAGCGACGCCATGCCTGACGGCGGGTCCTTGCGGATCACGGCGAGCGAGGCCCCGGAGGAGGCCCTTCCGGTCCGGATCGACGTGATCGACACCGGGAAAGGCGTCGCTCCGGAGGATCGCCAGCGCATCTTCGATCCGTTTTTCTCGACCAAGTCCGATCGGGGCGGTACGGGCCTCGGGCTCTCCATCTCGTACAGTATCGTTCGCAGTCACGAGGGATCGATCGAGATCGTCGATGCACCGCAGGGCGGCGCGTGCTTCGTGCTGAAGTTTCCCGCCTTTGCCGAGGGCTCCGAGGACGCATGAGACCGACACGGATTCTGGTCGTGGACGATGAGGCGGGCATGCTCGAGGTGTGCGAGGACTCCCTCGGCCGCCTCGAGGAAGCGACGATCGATACGGCGTCGTCGGGCGTCGAGGCGGCCGAGATCCTCAAGGAGAAGAAGTACGAGCTGCTGGTCACCGACCTCCGCATGCCGGGCGGACTGGACGGGCTCGGGCTGATTCGCGCGGCGCGTGAGCACGACCCGGATCTTCCCGTCGTGGTCATCACGGCGTTCGGTTCCGTGGAGAGCGCCATCGAAGCGATGAAGCTCGGGGCGGTCGACTATCTCCAGAAGCCGTTCCACCCGGACGATCTGCTCGCCACCGTGCGCCGGCTGATGGAGTCGCGGGAGCTCCGCGACGAGAACCGGATGCTGCAGCGTCGCGTCGATCGTCGCTACGAATTCGGCCGCATGGTCGGAGCGAGTGAGGCGATGCAGCGCGTGGCCGACATGATCGACCGCGTGGCCGATTCGGATTGCGACGTCCTCGTGCTCGGCGAGACCGGCACCGGCAAGGAGCTCGTCGCACGTTCGCTTCACGAGCGGAGCGGGCGAGCGAAGGGGCGGTTCGTCCCGGTCGACTGCGGGGCCATCCCGCCGCAGCTTCTCGAGAGCGAGTTCTTCGGTCACGAGCGCGGGGCGTTCACGGGGGCGAATGCGCGCAGCATCGGCCTCATGGAATACGCCGACGGCGGAACGCTGTTCATGGACGAGGTGGCCGAGCTCACGCTGCCGCTTCAGGCCAAGCTTCTGCGCGCGCTCCAGGAGCGGAAGATCCGACGCGTCGGGAGCACTGAAGAGATTCCCGTGAACGTTCGCATCGTGGCCGCCACGTCGCGAGACCTCGAAGCGATGATCGAGGATCGTTCGTTCCGCGAGGATCTCTACTACCGGATCAACGTCGTGAAGATCGATCTGCCGCCGCTTCGCGATCGCGAGGGAGATATCCCTCTGCTCGTGGAGTCGATGATCGAGCGCTACGTCGGAGAGTCGGGTCGAAACGTGCGCGACGTGGACTCCGAAGCGATGGAGGTGCTCGAACGCCATTCCTGGCCGGGAAACGTGCGCGAGCTGCAGAACATCGTGCGTCGCGGGATCGCGCTCGCCCGCGGGACGTCGATCGGCCTCGAAGAGCTGCCCGAGGATCTGGTGCTCGGCGCCGGAGGTCGGCCGGCGCAAGTCGAGGTCGAGGGGGAGACCTTCTTCGAGCGAAGGGAGCGGGAGATCTCGACCTTCGAGAAGGCCTACATCGAGCGGATGCTCCGCAAGACCGGCGGCGACGTCACCCAGGCCGCCCGCGACGCGGCCCTGCCCCGAGGGACGCTCTACCGGATCATGAAGAACCACGGGATCCAGGCGTCCGACTTCCGGGGCTGATCCTCGGCTCCGATTTTCTCGCGAGGCTCGGATCGTGACCCCGCCAACTGTCTCACCGGCGTGACGGTCGCGCTCCGGGCGTCTCTGGCCGGAGACACTCGAAGGCGTATCCGGCCGCCGAGATCTCGCGGAGCGCCCATTTTCGGCGGGGCGGACGTGTGGCACTCTTTCTGCATTCCCGTCCGGCATGAAGACCAACAGAATTCTCGTCGTCGACGACGAACCCGGCATGTGCGAGGTCTGCTCCGATAGCCTTCAGGGCGTGGACGGCCTCCAGATCGAGACCGAAACGGATCCGACGCGGGCGGTGGAGCGGATCCGCGACGAGCCGTACGACCTGCTGCTGACCGACATCCGAATGCCCGGTCTCAGCGGTACGGACGTCCTCGAGGCAGGGCGCAGCGCCGACCCGGATCTTCCGGTGATCATGATCACGGCGTTCCCCACCGTCGACTCCGCGGTCGAGTGCATGAAGCGGGGCGCCGTCGACTACATCACAAAGCCGTTCCACCCCGAGCACCTCGTCGCCACGGTTCGCCGGGCCCTCGAGGAGCGACGCCTGCGCGAGGAGAACAGCGTCCTGCGTCGGCAGGTGGAGCGCGGGTACGCGTTCAACGACATCGTCGGCGAGAGCGCGTCGCTCGATCAGGTCCTCGACACGATTCGCCGCGTGGCGGACTCCGACGTCGATGTCCTGGTGCACGGCGAGACGGGAACCGGCAAGGAGCTCATCGCGCGATCGATCCACAAGCTCAGCAACCGGGCCAACGGTCGCTTCGTGCCGGTCGACTCGGGCGCGATCCCCGACGCCCTTCTGGAGAGCGAGCTCTTCGGCCACGAGCGTGGCGCGTTCACGGGTGCGAACTCGCGAAGCCTCGGCCTGATGGAGTACGCCGACGGCGGGACGTTCTTCCTGGACGAGATCGCCGAGCTGCCGCTCGCCATGCAGGCCAAGCTGCTCCGCGCCTTGCAGGAGCGCAAGATCCGCAGGGTCGGCGGGACGGAGGAGATCCCGATCGATATCCGCGTGATCGCGGCCAGCTCGCGCGACCTGGAGGAGATGGTGCGCGAGGGGCGCTTCCGCGAAGACCTGCTCTATCGCATCAACGTCGTGCGTGTCGACCTGCCGCCGCTTCGCGAGCGCCGCGACGACATTCCGCTGCTCGCCGAGCACTTCGTGAAGAAGACGTGCGAGGATTCCGGCCGGAAGGTCGAGCGCGTGGCCGACGAGGCGATGGTGGCGCTCGAGAGCTATCCGTGGCCGGGGAACATTCGCGAGCTTCAGAACGTGATCCGGCGCGGGGTCGCGATGACGCGCGAGTGCTGCATCGGCCTGGGAGATCTCCCCGACAAGGTCGCCGACGCGGCGAAGGCGAACGGAGGTCGCCCGCTGCGAGGCTTCTTCGACGAGAGGGAGCAGCGCGTCCGGACCTTCGAACGGGAGTACTTCGCGCGGCTGCTGCGCCGTCACGACGGGGATGTGACCGCGGCCGCGCTCGACGCCAAAGTTCCCCGCGGCACGCTGTATCGACTCCTGAAAGAGAACGACATGCGTGCGAGCGATTTCCGAGCGTCGGTCGAGAACTGACGCACCGCGTGGAGTGAGGACAAAAAGAAAACGGATCGATCGTTCGCGATCGATCCGTTTTTTTGTCGGGTGTCTTGCCGCGCCAGGCGATCTTGCGATCAGTCCTCGCCGTCGCCCGGCAGCTTCACCGTGAGGACGGCGCACGGAGCCGTTCGGATCAAGTGCGACGCGGTGCTCCCGAGCAGCATGTAGTCGAGCCCCGAGAGCCCTCGCGTTCCGACCACGAGAAGGTCGCTCCCGCGATCCTTGACGAACGAGCGCAGCGTCGGGGCGATCCTTCCCTCGAGGACGTGCATCTCGGTCGGAACGCTTTCGATGCCGTTCTCGGCGATCTTCTCGGTCATCGACGCGAGGCAGCGATCCTTCATCTTCGGATCGGCGGAGAGGATCGAAGCGGTGTGGTCCATGAGGAACGGCGGCACCACGGGCTCGTCGAACACGTGGGCCACGTCGACCGAAGCTCCGAACTCCTTGGCGACCGAGTAGGCGTACCGCATCGCGAGGTCGGATGACTCGGAGAAGTCGATCGGGACGAGCACCTTCTCCGGCAGACGAGCTTCACCCGCCTTGTCGGAAACCGTGAGGACGGAGCACGGAGCGAACCGCAGGACGCGCTCGGCCTCGCTGCCGAGGATGACGCGACTGAATCCGCGCCGGCCGTGCGTTCCCATCACGATGAGGTCGACGTTCTGGCTCTTCGCGATCGAGACGATCTTGTCGGAGGCGCTGAACGCGCGAACGACCATGCGCTCGACCTCGAAGCCGGATTCGGTCACGTCGTCGGCGTGCCGATCGAGGCTGCCGCGCGCTTCGGCCTCGAGCTCGGACAGGATCTCGTCGAGCTTCTTCTCGCCGGGGAAGTCCTCGTCGGCCTCCCTCGATTCGCCCATGTAGGGGACGACGACGTGCAGAAGCGTCAGCTTCGCGCCGTGCGTGCGGGCGATGTAGGCCGCCTGCCGCAGGGCCTGCTCGGCGCAGTTGGAGAAATCCGTCGGAAAGAGAACATGCTCGATCGTGATCATGGCGACCTCTCTCGTCGTGAACGGGGTCCTCGGTTCGGGTGTCCGGAGGACGAAGTGCAACGAGCATACCAAACGACTTCGAAGCGAGGTGTTGGTAAGCTTCGGGCGTGAACACGCCTTCGAACGGCGCGCGTCGCCACCCCTTCGAACGACATCCGCACCGCGAGCTCGGACGCCTCTCGTTTCCGATCTTCGTCTCGCTCATGGCCGAGCCGGTGACCGGTCTGGTCGACACCGCGTTCCTCAAGCGGCTCGATTCCGCCGAGATCATGAACGCGCTCGGCGTCTCGGTCGTGCTGCTCTCCGGCATGTTCTGGGTCTTCAACTTCCTCGGCATCGGGACGCAAACCGAGGTGGCGCGGACGCACGGCTCCGCCGATCGTTCGGGGATGCGTGGAATCCTCGGGGCCGCGCTCGCGCTGGCCGCGGGCTTCGGCGTCGCGCTCATCGTGATCACGCTGCCGGCGTTCGACATGCTGGCCGGCGCGATGGGGACGACCGGAGCCGCTCGCGAGAGCGCGGGCACCTATCTGTCGATCCGCATCTTCGGGGCGCCGGCGGTGCTCGTCACGGCGGTGACGTTCGGAGCGCTTCGCGGCCTGCACGAGATGAAGGTCCCCCTCGGGATCGCGGTGTTCACGAACGCCATCAACCTCGCGCTCGATCCGCTGCTGATCTTCGGGGCGGGGCCGGTGCCGGCTCTTGGCTTGACCGGCGCGGCCATCGCCTCGGTCGTCGCGCAGTGGTGCGGAGCCGCGGTCGCCCTGTGGGTGCTGGCGAGGCGGGTTGGGCTTCCGAGCTCGATCGATCGCGGCCGCATGCTCGGTCTGATCCGGATCGGTGGCGATCTGTTCGTGCGCACGGGATCGCTGATGCTCTTCCTGCTGCTCGCGGGGCGTTCGGCGGCGCGGATCGGCGACGACGCGGGGGCCGCGCACCATGCGATCCGCCAGGTCTGGTTCCTGACGGCGCTCATCCTGGATTCGTACGCGTCGGCGGCGCAGAGCCTCGTCGGATCGTTCGTCGGTCAGGGGCGCGTGGATCTGGCGCGTCGGGTGGCGCGCGTCGCGGCGATGTGGGGGCTCGTGACCGGGGGTGTCATCACCGCGCTTCTGCTCGTCGGCGAGGGCGCGTTCGTCGCGCTGCTCGTGCCCGGGGCCGGAGCGGCGGTCGTCTTCGGTCCGGCCTGGATCGCCTCCGCGGTCGCGCAGCCTGTCAACGCCCTCTCGTTCGTGACGGACGGCGTGCACTGGGGAACGGGAGACTACCGCTACCTTCGGAACGTGATGCTGCTGGCGACGGGGACGATGGGCGCGGTGGTGCTCGCGATCGACGTGACGCGTCCCGGGGCGCTGACGCGAATCTGGATCGTCACCGCGGTGTGGATCACCATCCGCGCCACGTTCGGGATGCTACGCGTCTGGCCGGGGCTGGGACGGAGTCCGCTCGGTCTGCGCTCGTAGCGCGCGCTTCTACTTCTTGTCGCCGCCGCCCCGCTCTTCGCGATTCCGGTACGTCTCGAGCTGCTCTTCATCGAGGATAACGGACAGCTCGGTGTAGAACGTGTCGTGGTTCTCTCGCTTGCGATCGCCGAGAATGGCGTCGTCGACGCCCTGCTCCCAGAGGTCGATGAGCTCCGCGTCGCGATCGTGCCGGGCGAGAAGGGCGTCGCGCATCTGGTCCGACTGCAGAGGGGAGAGGTCGAGCCATTCCTCGATGTTCTCGAGACGGTCCTCGATCTGCTCCCGACGCCGCTCGTGGTACGCGCGCGCGCCCTTGACGCGCTCCTGGTGTCGGATCGTCGAAAGCGTGCTCGCGATCGTCTCCTTGAACTCTTCGGACTCGGCGTCGATCGGATGGACGTCGCTCGGCGATCGTCGCTCGATCTGGCCGCGGAGCTCTTCGCGGAGCTCGGCAAATTCCTCGCGGGACACGAGCGCGCTCGCCGACGTTGCAGCGGCGCCAGGTGAAGACGAGCCGCGGATCTCCAGCAGCTCGACGCGATCTCTGAGCTCGCGGTTCTCCTCGAGCAAGGCGTCGATGCGCGCGATCAGCTCGGTTTCCGAGGAGCGCTCGCGCGGCGCGGCGCTCGGTGAATCGCTCCCGCGAGAGGACGCGCTGACGAGGAGAGCGGCCACGCTGAGCGTTACCGCGGCAAGGGATGCGACGAGCGGAAGCAGCATTGATTTCGAGTCGTTCATGGCTGGAGAGAGTTTAGACGACACCATGTCGTAGTTGCAACCGCCGGCGTCGAAAAGGGACATGATCTTGGAGAGCGCGGCCAGGATCGGTAGCTTGATGGGCAACTCGCGGCTTTCACTCCTGGAGCGCCCTGCCCGTGGCCGGATCCAATCTGCGACCTTCCGAATCGGACGACCCCGTCGGCGAGACTCTCGCGGATACCTCGCCGTCGCCACCGATCCGCCGCGCCGATCTGATCGGTGAGGAGCTGACGCTTCGTCCCCTGGTCGCCGATCGCGATGTCGACGCGCTTCACAGCGTCTCTCACGGTAGCGAGGCGAGGGAGCGGGTGTGGACCTACATGGCGTATGGCCCGTTCGAGTCGCGGACCGCGATGCACGAGTTCCTCTTCGGGTGCGAGCGGAGCGACGACCCGCGGTTCTACACGGCGATCCGAAATGACAGTGGAGAGGCCGTCGGCTTTGCGAGCCTGCTCGCGTTCGATGCCGCGTCGCGTCGGGTCGAGGTGGGACACATCTGGATCGGTGCCGACTTCCATCGGGGCCGTACCGCGACCGAGCTCGTTTGGCTCCTGCTTCGCGAGAGCTTCGACGTCCTCCGCTGTCGTCGCGTCGAGTGGAAGTGCGACAGTCTCAACGAGCGTTCGCGCCGGGCCGCCCTTCGACTCGGGTTCCGCTTCGAAGGGATCTTCCGACAGCATGGGATCGTGAAGGGACGCAATCGCGATACGGCCTGGTACTCGATGCTCGATTCGGAATGGCCTCGCGCAAAGGAAGCGTTGGTTCGGTGGCTCGACTGGCGAGAAGGGGCGCCGCCATCGCTCGCGAGCCTTCGAGAGGATCCGCCGAAAGACCCATCGCCGGCTCGTTAGATCGATGCGAGCCTCAGCTCGACGGGCGGAAGTACTTCGAGGTCGCCTTCATGACGTCGTAGACCTCGACATCGATGTCGGTGGAGAAGCATCGCGTGTGGACGAAGCGCCCGTCTTCCCGGTAGACATTCGAGTTGTAAAGCATGTACTTCGTGCCGAGCTTGCCGCGGACGCGGGCGGGGTAGTTCTTCAGCGGCTCATTCGCGACGAGGCGACTCATGAGGTCGTCGAGGACGTCGCCGTCGAGCTGGAATTCGCTCACGTGATGCCCGACGTACTCCTCGCGATCGTACCCGAGAAGGTCGAGCTCGTGCTGGTTGGCGTACAGCACGACGCCCTCGCTGCTCACGAAGTGGATCCCGATCGAGGAATTCATCAGGAGATCGTCGCTGTTTTCGAAGCTGATCGGCATAGCCCTATTATCGGGCTCGACGAGTCACAGGTGAGCGACTACCCGTAAAGCCAAGGGGCCGTAGGTGGTCGGCGGGCCGGCTTTCCTTGCGGAAAGCCGGCCCGCCGGGATTCTGCCGATTCAGGCGGGATCAGACGTCTTTGTGCTTCTGGGCGAGACGCTTCTTGATCTCGAGGTACTCGGCGTCGGCTTCTTCGCGGGTCATCTCGCCGCGCTTCACCGCGCCCTCGATCCGATCGATGACGCTCTTCCAGTCGAAGTCGCCGTCCTCGGATCGCCCCTTCTCGTGGGAGCCTTTCTTCGATCCCTTCTTCCAGTCGCCGCTGAACTTCTGCGCGACCTGCTCGACCGACTGGATCTGCTTCTCGTTGAGCCCCAGCTCGTCTTCGAGGTAGGCGACGAGCTTCGGGTCGAGCCCTTCGGCGTCGTCGTTCTTGGTGAGGTGATGAATCCCGCGGAGCGTCACACCCATCACCGTTCCGAGCTTCTCTTTCGAAATGCCGAGCCTCGCGTAGTGCTCGAGG
>CAZQZX010000002.1:6464-24747 GCA_964597885.1 uncultured Planctomycetota bacterium | reverse complement strand
CATCACCGTTCCGAGCTTCTCTTTCGAAATGCCGAGCCTCGCGTAGTGCTCGAGGATGGCATCGAACGTTCGGCCGTCGATGCCCAGCTCTCGATAGTGCTGCTCCATCTCGGGTTCACGCTCGCTCCGCTTCGCGTTCGGTCTCGGGGCGGCGTGCGAGAGACGACGGGAGATTCCCACGACGAGATCGAGCTGCGTCTCGTCGAGCCCGATTCGTTCCACGAGGAAGATGCGCAGACGAGCGTCGAGCTCGTACTTGTCGCCCGCTTTCTGCATCCCGGGAATCATCCGGTGCATGGCGCCGGAAATGCCCTTGAGCTGTTCCTTGCTGAGCTCGCGAGTCGACTCGTTCTTCTCGAGATACGCGATGCCTCGCTTGATGAGGCCTTCGAGGGTGGGGCCCTTCGGCTTGCTCTTCATCGCCGGTGCGATGCGCTGCGAGAGCCTGACGACCAGCTCGAGCTGCTCGTGAGTGAGCCCGAGCTCGAGGACGAACCAGTCGCGCATGTCCGGATCGAGCTTGAAGTCCTCGCCCTTCTCGTTCATCAGATACGTAAGCTTGCGCATCCCGTCGAGCACCTTCTCGAGCGTCTCGTCGCTCAGGTACTCGGTGAGCTCGTTTTGCTTCAGGTGTGCCTTCACGCGCTCGAGCGGGTCGGACTTCTGAGCGGCCCCCGCCGCGGATGAGTACGCGACTCCGAGCGGCAACAAGGCGAGCGCGACCAGCAGCACGAGGCGGTAGCCCCGGCGCGTGGCCGTGGGTCGGTCCGAGAGGATCATCCTGAATCTCCGTTCGAGACAGCTTCCGCTGTTGATCGCGCTAGCCATGGCTGGCGGGCGCACGGCGGGCGACGACAGGAACTCGACGACCTTCAGAAGAGAGCCCGCATAAACGCGCGGCGCGGGAGAGAGGCTTTCCATCACCCGAGCATCGCAGCAGATCTCTTCGTTGATTCGCAGGTTGCGCCGTGACCACCAGGCCACGGGGTTCCACCAGAAGCTGACGGAGGCCAGCCATTCGACCCATCGGACGATATGGTCGCGACGGCGGACATGGGCGAGCTCGTGGGCGAGGATCCATCGCAGGTCGACCCCGCTCGCCTTGCAGAGGCGTTCCGGCAGGATCACCCGCAGCCGTCCGCCGATCCACCAGACCATGGGAGAGAGGTGGGCTGATGTCGTGACGATCTCGGGGATGCTTCGAATCCCGAGGCGCTGACCGATCTCGCGCGCGGTGTCCTGGATCTCCCGGGCGGCCGGCTTCGAGGCGACTGCGAGGAGACCGTTGAAGCGCAGCACCCGGATCAGGGAGATCACGAGCGCGGCGAGGCTTCCCGCGACCCAGACGATCAGCAGGGCGAGCTTGGCTCGGTCGCGAAGCGGCGTCGCCGTCGTTCCTGCGGCCGCACCGTCCGTGGCGCCCGATCCGAGTGCGATCGTTCCGGCGCCGACGAGCGTATCGAGGTCCGCATCACCGGGCAGGACGGCCGGCGCGGCGACGCCCGGGTTCGGCTCCCCGAGACCGGGAACCGGCACGAGAGGAACCGACACGATCGGCGGCGTGACCAGCTTCACGAGCACGAGGACCCAGAGCAGGTGTGCGATCACCGGTCGCTTGCCGTGGGCCTGGACGACGGCCGCGGCGATGGCGAGCAGGAGCGAGACGGTGAGATTGCTGACGCCGATCTGCAGGACGACGTCCATCATGCGCTGTCTCCTTCGGTATCGTTCCCGAGGATCGCACGCAGCTTGTCGATCTCGTCGCGCGAGATTCGCTTCTCCTCGATCAGGTGCGTGATGAGCGGAGCGAGCGACCCGCCGGTGAGCTTGTCGGCGAGCGACTCGAGCTGCCCGCACGCGTACGACTTGCGGGTGACGGTCGCGCGAAACAGGTGGACCGCCAGGGTGCGGTCACGCTCGACGAAGCCCTTGTCCTCGAGTCGTTGCAGCAATCGCTGTACGGTCCCGTGCTGGGCCTTGGCTTTGTCGGGGTAGAGTCGGTCACGAATGGCTCGCGCGGTCATCTGCTCTTCTTGCCAGAGCAACTCCATGAGCGCGAGCTCGGCGTTGGCCAGGTGAAGTCGTTTCATCAGATCGTTCCCTCGTCGTTTCGGCAGCATCGATTGTCGAACCCTCGCCGGATCGGTAGCCGACCGGGTGGCCCCATTCGGTCCGAATCCGTGGCATCAGGGTACCCGATAGGGCACGATTACGACATTGTGTCGTATGATTCCTGCGTGCCGGGTGATGCTCGCGGGGGGCATGAGGGCGATCGGACGGCGAATAGCCGCCGGCTCGTCATGTACATTGGCCCTTGCCTCGTGAGCCCGGGCGTCGGGGATGTCCGTTGCACGCGGCACACCCCCGAGGGAGTAGAGAGGAGAGCTCGCATGCCCAAGTCGTCGCTGTCCCGATGGACACTCGCCCTGATCGCAATCCTGGTTTCGTTCCCGGCTTACGCGCAGGATTCCGACACCGAGACCTCCCGCCCGCGGAGCGTCCTCTTCTATCTGGTCGATACCTGTCGCCACGATCGGATGGCCTACGACGGCTACGAGCGCGAGACGACGCCGTTCCTCGAGTGGCTCGCCGAGCGATCCGTCGTCTTCGAGGCCTGCTACAGCCAGGCGCCCTGGACGAAGCCCTCGATGGCCTCGATGTTGAGCTCGCAGTATCCGTCGACAACCGGCGTCTACAAGATGCTCGACCGCCTTCCGTCGAAATTCGTGACGCTCCCCGAGGTGCTGCAATCGAACGGCATCTACACCGCGGGCTTCTCGGCGAACATCGTGATGGGCAACACGCTCTCCGCGTTCGCGCAGGGCTTCGATCACTTCGTCGAATCGACGGACATCAACCGTGGCGATCCGATCCGCTTCGCGAGCGGCTCCGCCAAGAAGCTGAACGACCATGCCTTCCGCTGGCTCGACGCGACCGATCACTGGCCGATGTTCCTGTACCTGCACTCGGTGGATCCCCACGAAGAGTACGAGCCCGAGCCCGAGTACCTCTCACAGTTCGCCGACCCGAACCGGCACGATCAGTACCGTCTCGAGTGGAAGAAGCTGCTGCAGAGCCGCCCGCCGATCCCGGGGCTGTACGTGACGCAGGACAACTTCGATCGCACGGGTGTCGACTCCGGATCCTTCATCTCGCACGGAAGCGATCTCTACGACGCGGACATCCGCGCGAACGACGACCAGATGAAGATCCTCTGGGACAAGCTGAAGGAAGACGGTTGGGGCGACGACTTCATCTTCGTGTTCACCTCCGACCACGGGGAAGAGTTCTTCGACCACGGAGGCACGTGCCACGGCTACAGCCTCTACGACGAGATGATCCGCGTGCCGCTGATGATCTACGCGCCGGGCCTCCTTCCCGGCGGCAAGAAGATCACGACGCCGGTTCGCAGCCTCGATATCTACCCGACGATCTGCGATCTCCTCGGTGTGGACGCGCCCGACGATCTCGAGGGCGAGAGCCTCGTTCCGCTCATCCGCGGTTCGGCAAAGGCTTCCGATCGCCTGATCCTCTCGGAGCATCGCGAGGACGCCGCGGCTCGGCGCATCGGACAAGGCTCGGGCGTTCTCGTCAGCGTCCGCCAGGGCCGGTGGAAGTTCATCCTCAACCAGACGAGCTCGCAGCTGATCGAGCGGCCGCGCTTCGAGCTGTACGACCTCGACGCCGATCCCGAAGAGACGACGAATCTGTCGGAGCAGCATCCCGAGGTGGTGAAGGAGCTCGAAGCCGAGGTGATCGACTTCATCTCGGAGCACCGCGAGGATGCTTCGATCGACGACTGGCGACAGATCGACGAGAAAGTGCTCGCCCAGCTGCGTGCGCTCGGCTACATCGGAGACGAGGAGCCCGGTGCGTCCGGCGGTTCGCGGCCGGCGACTCCCGAGCCGAACGCTCTCGCCGACACCGAGCTGTTCGGAGCGATCGCGCGGGGCGACGCGGCCGGCGTCGAGAAGGCGCTCGCCGACGGCGCGAGCCTGAAGGTGTGGGACCCGAACACCGGCTGGACGCCGCTCACGACGGCCGTCTACATGCAGAAGCCGGAGATCGCGGGGCTCTTGATCCAGAAGGGAGCGCGCCCCTACAAGCGCAACCGCGACATGTCGACGACGCTCCACGGCGCCGCGGTGATGGACAACACGGCCATGCTCCAGCTGCTGCTCGCGAACGGCGCCGATGTCGACGCGCGCGACACGAACGGTGCCACGGCGCTTCATGCCGCGGCCTTCCTCGGGCGGGTCGACGCGACGGTCCTGCTCCTGCGAAGCGGCGCGGACCGGAGGATGAAGGATGTCAACGGCATGACGCCGCTCGCGGTGACGACGGTCGACTGGCAAACCACGCAGATGGTGATGCAGATGATCGGATCGACCCTGCAGCGGGACGACGTCGAGAGCGGGCGGCTGGAGGTGGCGAAAAAGCTCGAAGAATGATCCGAGTGCCCTGAAACGCCCGAGCTGGCCGTGGCATCCGATGCAGGGTAGGGTCTGAGGAATCGTCCTCACCCTGTACTCTCACAACAAGGAACGACACCATGGCTTCCATCGACATCCAGGGCAAAACGGCGCTCGTCACGGGCGCGAACCGCGGCATCGGGCGCGAGATCGTGAAGGGGCTCATCGAGGCCGGGGCCGGGAAGGTCTACGCGGCGGTCCGCAGCCTCGAGTCGGCGGACCCGCTGATCGAGGAGCACGGTGATCGCGTCCAGGCGATCCGCTTTGACCTCGGGGACGAGGCGATCATCGAAGCCGCCGCCAAGGAAGCTTCCGACGTCGACATCGTGATCGCGAACGCCGGCGTTCTGAAGACCGCAACCGCTTTCAGCGACGACGTCTACGAAGCCCTCCAGTTCGAGCTCGACGGCAACCTCTTCGGGCTCATCCGCACGGTGCGCGCGTTCGCGCCGGTCCTGAAGGCGAACGGCGGCGGGGCTTTCGTCCAGCTGAACTCGGTCGTCTCGGTGAAGTCCTTCCCCGACTTCGCGACCTACTGCGCGTCGAAGGCGGCTGCCTATTCGATGACGCAGGCGCTGCGATTCCAGCTTGCCGAGCAGGGCACGAGCGTCTTCAGCGTCCACCCCGGCCCGATCGCGACCGACATGGGCGACGCGGCCGGCCTCACGGAAGTCGCGCAGCCGGCGTCACTCGTCTCGGACGCCATCCTCGAAGCCTTCCGCACCGGCGAGTTCCACGTCTGGCCGGACGACATGGCCAAGCAGATCGCGGCGGCCTACGAGAGCTTCTCGCAGAACGTCGTCGAGATGGAGATGAGCGAAGCCTGATCCACCACGCGGGCCGGTCCTCGCCGTCGCGCGGGTCGGCCCGCGACTCAGACCACGTGCGTCATCTCGTAGATCTTGAAGTCGGCGATCGCTCCGTCGACGGCCTTGCGATACGCGGCGAGGTGCGGGGCGTTCATGTGCGCCTGCCAGAGCTCGCGCGATTCCCAGTTCTCGAAGAACAGGAAGTGCGCGGGGTTCTCGTTGTCCTGGTGAAGGTCGTACTGGAGGCAGCCTTCCTCGGCGCGCGTCGGCGGGATCAGCTTGTCGAGCTCGGCTCGGACCAGATCGACCTTGTCGGGGTTCACGTGGATATCGGCGACGATGGTGAGCTTCGACATGGGGCGCGTTCCTCTCGCTCTTGTTCGATGATGGGGTTCAGGCGGATCAGGCGTTGCTTCCGATTCCGTCCAGGACGTTCTTGCCGATGGCCGTTCCGCTCTCTTGCAGCTCGTGGGCGGTGCGCAAGTTATCGACCGTCATCGCTCCGCAGTGCTTGCGCACCGTCGGCGCCAGCACCCCCTCGTCGAGAAGGTCGGCGGCGCGGTCGAGCAGCCGGTGCTGAGCGTCCACATCGTCGGTTCGAAACATCGATCGTGCAAACATGAACTCCCACGACACCGATAGGGACTTCATCTTGAAGGGCAGGATATCGAGCTCGGGCGGGTCGTCGATGAGCGCGAGATGACCGCGCGGCGCGATGAGCTCGAGGATCGAGGCGCAGTGCCGGTCCGTGTGCGTGAGCGACGCGACATACCGAGGCGTGATGCCGAGCGACTTCATCTCTTCGTCGAGTGGGTTGCGGTGATTGATCACGTGATCGGCGCCCATCTGTTTCACCCACTCGACCGTATCGGGCCGTGACGCCGTGGCGATGACGTTGAGCCCGGTGAGCTTCCTGGCGAGCTGGATCAGGATCGACCCGACCCCGCCCGCACCTCCGATGACGAGGATCGATTCACCGGCGCCGCCTCCCTCCCCGATCGCGAAGCTGTCGAACAGGAGCTCCCACGCGGTGATCGTCGTGAGCGGCATTCCGGCGGCGTCGGCGAATCCGAGAGACGCGGGCTTGCGGCCGACGATGCGCTCGTCGACGGCGTGGAGCTCCGCATTGGTACCCGGGCGCGTGATGTCGCCCGCGTAGAAGACCTCATCGCCCGGTCGAAAGCGCGTCACGCCCTTGCCGACCTCCTTCACGATTCCCGCGGCGTCGAAGCCGAGGATGCGCGGCGGCGTCTCCGGCGCGAAGGCCGCTCGCAGCTTCACGTCGACCGGGTTCACCGAGATGCCGTGCACCTCCACGAGCAAGTCGTTCGGCCCCGGCTTCGGCGCGTCCGTCTCGAACTCCACCAGCGCGTCGTCGGCCGTGATCGGCCCGGCTGCCTTGTATCCGATGGCTTTCATCGTTACGTGTCCTCCTGCTTCGCTCGAACTCCGGGATGGCTTCTCGCCGTGTCCAGGGGGAGACTACGTCAAAAATACGATCTTGATAAGTACCCACATTTTTGTAAGTAATGGAATCTCGAACTCGAGAGGACAAGACGATGACGCGCAAGTACAGCTGGAAGACCGGATGCGATGTCGAGGCGACGCTGAGCGTGATCGGTGGTCGCTGGAAGCCGGTGCTGGTGTGCCATCTCCTCGGGGGCCGCAAGCGCTTCGGCGAGCTCCGACGCCTCACCCCGAACGCGACCGAGCGCATGATCACGCTGCAGCTTCGCGAGCTGGAATCGGACGGCGTCCTGTCCCGCCACGTCTACGCCGAAGTACCGCCGCGCGTCGAGTACGAGCTGACCGAGTTCGGGCGCTCGCTCGAGACGATCCTCACGCTCATGCAGGAATGGGGCAGCGCCTTCAAGGCCCGCAAGCTCGCCGAAGAAGAAGAAGGCGCCGAGGCCGTCGCTTCCTCCTGACGGAGGGCGATGACGAGAAAGGGCGCCTCGAGCCGGTCCGACCCGACCCGAAGCGCCCCGCAAGGTTGTTCGGTAGGTTGCTCTCGTGATTGTCGGTCCGTGGAGCCGGACTACTCCACGCGGACGACGACGGCGTTGGTCGTGCTGACCGGCTTGCGGGTGCTCGCCGAGCCCGGGTCGATGATCACGGCCTGGAACGTCAGGGTCGTCCCGAACGGGAACGGCGCGTAGCTGAAGCTCGTGGTCGCGACATCCGGGTTCGGTTGCGGGTTCCCGACGAACGCGCTCGCGCCGAGCTGTCCCTCGCGGCCGAGGTTGTTCGCCACGATGACCGGCACGGCCCCTTCTGCCAGCAGGAACGGGAAGCACGTCGTCCCGATTTCGAACGGCAGCGGCGCGTAGCTCGTGCGGCAGGGGTGTCCGAAGTCGGCGTGCAGCACGAATTTTCCGTTACCCCCGGCGGGTGGGCGAGTGATCGTCACCTCCATCGTGTCGCCGTCACCGATCTCGATCCTGCGGTCGGCGCCGCCCGCGGTGCCGCCCACGAAGAGCATGTTGAGGACGGTGCCGTTGCCGGCGTTGACGGTGCCTGGCATGCAGTCGCGGATGCTCTCGAAGACGCAGACCGAACCGGCACCGAAAGCCTCCGTATCGTCGTTGGGAGAGCCCAGGAAGGCCACCTCGCCTTCGAGCGCGATGGTGCCCGGGAAGAAGTCGAAGGCGGTCGGTGTGGAAGAGACGATCTTCTGCTCGCCGACGAAGCTCGATCCGTCGATTCGATACGAGTAGGCGGCCCCGGAGAACTGTGCGAACTCGTCATCTCTGCTCGCGATCACGAGCACGCGGTCTCCGTCGAGGAAGACGCCTCCCCCGAACACCTGGCCCGAGTAGCCGTCCGAGGCCTCCTGCTTCACGATTTCGTTCCATTGCGTACCGTCGAACCGGAAGAGGTAGATCGCGCCGGTGTTGCCCGCCTTGCCGGGGGAGCTGATGACCGCGACGTCGCCCTGAACGTCGAGGTAGAATCCGAAGAGGTCGTTCGGCTCGGCATCGCTCTGCGTGATCTGCTCGATCTCGACCCAGCTCGATCCATCGAAGCGATAGAGGTGGACGGTACCGGAATCGGTCTCGGATCCAGCCAGGGATGTAATGAACAGGTTGCCGGAGTCGACCTTGCACGCCTGCCCGAACCGGAGGAACTGGCTCGGTGTCTGAGGCAGGAGCTTCTGCGTCTCGACCCACTCGGTCCCGTCATACTCGAAGACGTAGACGGCGCCCGAGCTGTCGGCTCCGCCGTCGAAGCCGGAGGCCGTGATCGCTGCCGTGGTCCCGTCGAGGCTGATGTTGCTGGCAAAGCTGTCCCCGTCCTGTCCGTCGCTCACGGTCAGGATCTGTGTCTCGATCCACTGCGTCCCATCGAACTCGAAGACGAAGACCGTGGCGGTGCTCGTGGGGGAGTCGAGGCCGGATCGGATCATTGCCGTATTGCCGTCGAGCGCGACGGTTCCGCCGAAGGACGCGAAGTCCTCGAACAGGCTCGGGAGGAGCTTCTGCTGCTCGACCCACTCTCCATCGATACACCGGTACGCAATCACGGCGCCATCGCTGGTGCCCATCTCGTCGGCACCGAACCGAGAAATCAGCAGGTGCTCGCCATCGAGCGCGATCGCACGGCCCACCCCGCCGTTCTCCTGGGGATCACTGGGGCGAATCTTGCCCGCCTCGAAGAAGTCGCTGGCGAGGCTCGGCGTCGCTATCACGAGCGCGATCAGGAGGGCCGGTAGTTGCCGAGCGAGAATCCGAGTACGCATCTTCATGACGTTGCCTTTCTGAGCGGATAGACCCACGGTAAAGCGGCCGCGCAGCAGGCGCACGCGCGGCCTCCCGGGTCTCACACCCTCTCGCTGCAGGGCGGCGGACACGAAAATGCCGAAAAAGGGTTGGCGCCGGGGCGGGATCGGGGCGCGGCGGCGTGGGGCCCCGGCGACGGACGAGCCGTCGCCGGGGCCCACGTGATTCGCTACTCGTCCTCCCCGCCGGCGTGGAACCACTCCATCGCGAGATACGGCCCCTCGCGGAATACCTCACCCACGATCTCCCAGCCGGAGCCGTTGTCGAGGTAGAGGATGTCCTCGTCGTCCCATCCGAGGCGCAGGGTGCTGCCCTCGGCGTCCCCCAGGAACGGGGGACCGTACTGGGCGCAGGCGCCTCCCTCGTCGATCTCGTACTCGACGTCGAGCCGAAGGAACTCGTAGGCCTCGACGCACTCTGCGCAGTCGCCGAGCGCGCGGACTTGCTCGAGCTGCCAGAAGGCCGCGCACAGCTCCTCGTCACCGGGCACGCGCCGCATGTCGATGCCGCCGTCACCCTCGTAGCGACCACCCACCCGCCGGATCTCGGCGCCTTCGATCACCTGGACGTAGGCGTCGTCTCCGAAATTGCATCCGCCCTGGACGTCGTACGCGGCGTCCTCGTTGTACGACGGATCCTCACGCTCGCGACCGGGCTTCGGCGGCGCCGTCGGGGACTCACACCGAAGCACCAGCGTGCACGTCGTCTCGACGCCTTCGCTGTCGACGGCCACGATCTGAAGCGCGCGCGAAGTGTCGGCGTCGACCACGAACGAGAGCAGCGACGTGCAGGCTTCCGCCGTGATCGGGCTTCCCTGTGAGAGAACCGTACCCGCTTCGGTGACGGTGGGGCCGAGTGTTGCGATTGCGGCGACGAGTGCCTGCGCCTCGGCTCCCTCTCGCGGGCTCGCGGGGGAGAGCGCCGACGGCGAGATGAGCCTCACCTCGGCGACGTCGGTCAGTGTGGCGGCCGGAGGTCCGAAGAGTCGCGGATCGTCCACGTTCAGGCACAAGCCGACCTCGAGCGTGGCCTGGCCGACGATGTCGTCGTGATCCGAGCGGGACTCGCCGTCGACGGCGAAGAGCTCGGGCACGGGAATCCCGAAGGCGTCGAGCTCGCGCGGCTGGTCGGTCATCCATTCGGCGCGCGAGGCGACGGCTGCCGGTGCTCCCGGGATCAGCCGCGTCGGGTCGATCCGCGTGAGGTCCGTCGGCGATGCGAGCGCGAAGTTTGTCGTCCGGCCGACCGTCCCGTCGTGCGGCGAGTGGCATCCGGCGCATGTGATCGTCTGTCCCGGCCGCACGGCGTTCCAGAATCGCTCGTCGACGAGCGTCTCTCCCGCGGCGTCGGTCAGCGTCCACAGGATCGGGACGTCGGCGGGAAGGCGCGCCGCGAACGAGCCGTCCTCGAGCACCGGTGCGCGACCGAGGAAGGCCGGCTGGATCTGACGATAGCCGTGGAATGCCGGGTACACGTACTGCGAAGGCACGCCGCGGAACAGATAGACCCACGCGGCTTCATCCGGATCGATCGGCCCCTGCGGATCGGGGTTCGGCGCGTGGCCCGGCAGCGTCGCGCGAAGCGTCACGTCCATCGTGTTCAGGATGCCGGTCGGCTCGGATCGGTCGAGCGTCGGCGGAAGGATCGGCGGCACCGGCCGCGGCGACACCTCGATCGGCTCGATCTCCCACAGGCTCGGATCGTCGTACACGAGTCTTCGCTTCTCGCCCGCTTCGTCGAGCAGGTAGATTCCGAAATTCGGCGGTGGCTCCGGATTGTCACCGAAGCTACCGTTGATCACGTCTCCGAATCCGAAGCTCACGATGTAACCGCCCGCTCGACGCGGGTACGGATCGCGGTAGCGTCCGCCGCTCGGCGGTCGATCCTCGGTTTCGAGGTAGTCGCCGGGGGGCGTGATCCAGTCCGGCATCGGAGCGCCGTTCTGGTGGATGTCCTCGGCCGGGTCGATGATCGCGAGCGCGCCGGCTCCCCACGTCTCGGCCGTCGCGAGGGTGGCGAGCATGCGCCCCGTGCCGTCGCGAAGGGGACGCGTTTGCATGACGCCGCCTCGGAAGTCCTCGATGATGTGCGCGCCGTAGATCGGGTGCGCGTCGCTGTCGCCGTCGGGACGCATCGCCCACAGCAGGAATCGGCTGGCGTCGAGATCCGAGAAGCGGATCGGCTCGGCCTGGGCGCGGCACGGGTTCTTGATGACAGCGTGCCACCGGGTGAACACGATCTCGCCGTCCTCGGTGATATCGGGAGTGACGTCCCCGCCCGGATCGACGGTCAGAAGCTCGACGTTCGTGCCGTCGGGATCCATCACGTGGAGCTGGCCGGTCGGGAAATTCTCGTAGCCGTCGAGCATGCCGAGCCGATCGGAGGCGAACACGATGCGCCCGTCGGGGAGATACACGGGCTCGGTCTCGTTGTAGGGCGTGTTCGTCACGCGACGCAGCCCGTTGCCGTCGACCCGGATCTCCCAGATCTGCCAGTTGCCGCGGGCGCCCTGCTTCATCGAGAACACGACTCGCCGCCCGTTCCACGAGAGCTCGGGATTGCGCACGGCCGCGTCGATCTGCTTCGTCAGATTGACGGGCGTCGTGCTGCCGGGGTCGATGCGGAAGAGGTTGCCGCCGACGGGCTGATCGCGCGGCGGGTTGTCGCCGAGGAAGCTGCCGTGCACGTCGCTGATCTGGAACTCGCCCGCGTCGCTCGGGACTTGTGAGACGAAGATGATCGGATGCAGCAGGGCCGCCGGTCCGCTGTCGACGGCCGTCGATCCGCCTCCGGAGCTGCATCCGGGTAGGGCCGCGGCGAGAACGACAACGAGACCGAGGGCCAGCCGGCCGAGCCGGAGTCGGAACCTCGGCTGCGACAGACGTTGAAGCTCATAGGGTGCGCGTTCGGACATGTCGGACCATCCTTTCGCTGCGAGGCAGCTCGATCGGTTGACCCCCCGGACAGGGGCGGGTCCCCTTCCGGGCCGAATCGCGGAAACGCGCGGCGAACCGGGACACGCATTCCGGAATATTTCCGATCGAGCCCCCTGCTATACTTGCCGGACCATCCCCCCGTCTCCCGAGCGCGTGCCCACGCCGCCTCGGTCCGATGAGACCCGGCGGCAGGGATCGGGCATCGCGGAGGCGACAGCATGGCGGAGGAGTCGGACGAGCGAATCGCGGGCATGCCCGAGGATCCCCGGTCGGCCCTTGATGCCGTCCTGCCGCGCGTCTACGAGGAGCTCCGCGATCTCGCCCGCAAGGCCCTCGGTCCAGAGTCGCGCGCGCTGACCCTGCAGCCGACGGCCCTCGTCCACGAGGCCTATCTGCGATTGCAGAAGGATCGAGCGGGCTGGGTCGATCAATCGCATTTCATGGTGGCCGCGGCTACGGCCATGCGACGCGTTCTCGTCGATCACATCCGCACGCGGCGATCGGCCAAGCGCGGGGGCGGTCGGCGGGCGAGCGCCGACGCCGAGCAGCTCGCGATCGAGGACCGCTCGTTCGATGTGCTCGCCATCGAAGAGGCGATGCGCGGGCTCGAGGCCGAAGACGAGGATTCGGCGCGCGTCGCGGAGCTGCGAGTGTTCGGCGGATTGTCGGGAGTGGACTGCGCGGAGGCGCTCGGCGTCAGTTCGAAGACCGTGCAGCGTCGATGGCGCTTCGCGCGGGCGTGGCTGATCGCGTCGCTCGAAGGCGAGGAGCCCGCCGGATGAAGCGCTCGATCCGCGAGATCTTCGAGTCGGCGATCGAGCTACCGGCGGAAGAGCGCGAGGCCTACCTGCGCGAGCTCGACCTCGAGCCCGACGTCCTCGAACGGGTCCGTGCGATGATCGAGCTCGACGAGGGGCTCGACACCGAAGCGGCAGACGAAGGATCGCGCACGCATCCGTGGCCGGGCGACTGCGTCGGTGCGTATCGCTTGCTGGCGCCGATCGGGGCCGGCGGCATGGGGATGATCTGGCGTGCGTGCTCGGGGACGACACCCGAAGTGACGGTCGCGGTGAAGTTCCCGGATGCCACACATGTCGACGCCGAGGAAGCGTCCGCGCGTCTCGTCCGCGAGGGAGCGGTCCTTGCGGCGATCGATCATCCGGGCGTCGTGCGCTTGATCGACGCCGGCCAGACCGGAGACGGTGCTCCGTACCTCGTGCTCCAGGAGCTCACCGGACGCCCGATCGACGTGTACTGCCGCGATCGCCGACTGACCGCGTACGGTCTGGCGCGTTTGCTGGGCCGGACGTTCGAGGCGCTCGCCGCCGTGCACGCGAGCGGCGTGGTGCATCGAGACCTGAAGCCGGCGCATGTGCTCGTGACCGACGACGGCTGGCCGATCCTCATCGACTTCGGCATCGCGTTCGTACTGCCGGATTCGGGAGTCTCGAGCGAGACGATCACCCGAGGTGCCGCGCCCCGAACTCCGGCCTTCGCAAGTCCCGAACAAGAACGCGGCGATGAAGTCACGCGCGCGGCCGACGTGTTCGCGATCGGACGCATCGTCGAGGGGCTCCTGCCGACGGTGATCGACACGGACTCGCCCGTGGCCGGCGATCTCGCGGCGCTCGCGGAAAGCGCGCGTCGAGATGACCCTGGCGAGCGGCCGAAGGACGGGGCCGAGCTCGCGCGGCTGCTGCACGAACGCCTGCAGGCGCGGGTCGAAGGAGAGGTGACGCCGGCGAGCACCCGATGGATCGCGGCCGCGACGGGTGTGCTCGCGATCCTCGCGCTGCTGATCTTCCTCCGAGACGACGACGAACCCGGCGAAGGGCTCGTCGCGCTGCCCGAAGAAGTGCTCGAAGCCTTCGCCGAGATGGATCCGAGTGAAGTTCCGGGAAGCGGGGAAGCGATCCGATCGCTCGCGGAGTCTTTCGGCGAGCCGGTTCTCTATGTTGCGGCCGCGACGCGACTGATGGATGAGGAGAGGTACGACGAGGCGCGAGACGTCGTGGTCGAGGAGCTGCTCGCGCTCGACGAGGAATGGCTCGGAGAGCTCGACCCCGAGCCGAGGCTGGCCGTCGCCGCCGTCGCGGTCGAGCTCGGCTACCCCGCGTTTGCGTCGCGTGCCCTGGCGTCGATCAATGAGGAACGGCTCGAAGAGGAAGGGCGGCTCGTCATCCAGAAGCTTCGTCTCGAGTCGTCCGAGCGGCAGGGCGCGACGCCGGCGCTCTCGCCGTGGCGCGAGCTCGCGGTCACGATCGAAGAGCTCGACGAGTACGAAGGCGACGGCGATATCGGCGAGCGCGTGCACGCTCGGCGTATCGCGCTCGCGGACCCCGAGGCGATCGCCGCGTGGATCGAGGACGCCTCCGACGCCGACTGGTCGGAGCCGCTCGAGCCGTCCACCGTCGATCTGGCAGGCCTTCTCGAGCTCCACCTGCACCTTCTCGCCAACGGCGTCTCGCGGCCGCTCGAAACGGAGCTGCTGACGGAGCTCGGTGAAGAGCTCGAAGATCGGCTGCACGAATCTGACGAAGATCTCCAGTGTCGTCGCGCCCAGGCATTGCTGAGCGAAGCCCGCGTACTGGCAGTGCTCGACGACGATCCGACGCGTGCCCGCGATCTCGCGCAGGCGGCTCGTCTCGACTTCGACGATCCGACGCTACCCCCCGACGCGGAGCTTCCGCTGACCGTGCTCGAAGCGATCGCCGCGCGCCGTGCCGGAGATCCCGAATCGGGACAAGATGCGGCGATCGAAGCCCGAGCGCTCGCCGCGGAGCTCTCCGGCGGAGAAGGGGACCTCATCGACCGGGTCGAGCGTGTGCTCGAGACGGGGACGACGTGGACGCGCCCGAGCGCATCCGATGCCCCGAGCGCGGACGAGCTTTCGGCGGGAATCGAAGACGCGCTCGAAGAACGCGATGACGGCGAGCCGTGGTGGTATCGCCGACCGTGAGCGGGTAGCGCCCAGCGCACGCCCTTCGATCCCGAAGGACGTGCGCCGGCGTTTCGATCTCTTACCGCCGAGTCAGGGCGTGCCCGGTTCCGCGACGTCCATGACGTTCCAGGCGACGCGGTCGGTCTTGCTGCTGCCGTCGCTGAAGTCGAGACGAATCTCGAGGATGTGGATGCCGGGGGTCAGCTCGCGGCCGGCGAAGTCCGGGCAGCGGAAGGTGCGGCCACCGTCGAGAGCGCGCCCTCGGAGCATGCATCGGTTAAAGAAGCCCGACACGTCTTCGCCGTCGAAGGTCGCGGTAGCTCCCGTGACCGTGGCGCCGTCGAAGTTCACGACGACCGCGATATCGAATCGCTGGGTCGAGACATACGTGCCGGTGGGCGGCGACGTCAGGATCTCGGCCGTGATCTGGCCGGGCACCTGCATGGTGGCCACACCGTAGTCGAAGAGCAGCCCTGAATCCTCATCGGCCTGCAGGACGATGTAGGCCTTACGACCGTCGGCGTCGAAGAAGACGAAGCGTCCGTGACCGAGATGCGACCCCTGCTTGGTCTGGAATCGCGGAAGCGAGAGCGTTTCCTCGTGCGTGAGGAACTCGTAGTCGTAGATCTGGAGGAACGTGTCGTCATCGCCGGATCCGAACGGCACGCTCGGGATGACGTAGATCTTGTCGTTCGACGAAGAGTGGTCGAGCCATTCGATCGCGTTCAGCTCCGACAGCGATCCGTTGTAGATCATGTCCTCTTCACGCACGTCGGACGAGCGGAACACGTTGCCGCACCGCGTGAAGATGCGGAAGCCTTCATCCGACATCCACAGGTCGCCGCACATGCTGTAGTCGCCATGATAGGGCGAGTCGTACAGGAACTGCGCCGTTCCGGGCGTGATGTCGTACTTCTCGATGTCCGAGGGCGAGAGGCCGTTGTCGGCGCCGTAGATCGACGTGCCGTTCGGATGCAGCTTCGCCTGCGTTCCGTGGCGTACGGATCCTCCCGTGTGCTCGGTTTCGATGCCGGTCTCGATCTCGATGCAGTGGATGCGGACCCACTGGCCGGTGCGCGGGAAGGCGTAGATGAATCCGTTGCCGGCGAGGACGATGTCGGACGGATCCGCGCCGACCGCGAACGTATCCACGATGACGCCGACCAGCAGATCGACGTACGTGATGAACCCGTCATGACCGACGGCGGCGTACAGACCGTCCGGCCCGACGGAGACGCAGTTGCCGACGAGCGGCAGGTCGACCTTCTGCGACGAGCCCGAGGTCGGGTTGTAGATGTAGAGGCTGTTCGTCGGCGTCGACGATATGGCGACGATACGATCGAGCTTCTGGCTGAACTCGGCGTCGGTGACGCGATACGGCAGTGGATCGATCTCGGGGGTTTCCCCGGCGGTCGCGAAGCCCGCGAAGAACGAGAACGCCATCACGATCGAGAGAACCTGGGTGGTTCGCATGGGTCTTCTCCTTCCATGAAGTCTTCGAGCAGGAGGGCGGACCCAGTTCCCGGCAGACCGTGGGTACGAATCGCGCCCTCGCCTCCAATAGCCCTTCCAAGCTATCAGACCGGTTTCGGGGCATCCAGGTGCGTTGCGTCTCGATGGCGGCAGTGCGCCGGCATCTCACGCGGCCGCAAGAAGGTAGCGCAAGTACAACGGTGAGAAGCGAGCGTCAGGGCGCCGAGGCGGGGGGTGCACTATCGGCGATCAGACGCTCGCAGGCCTGGGCCACCTGCGAGTCGGCGCCGTAGTGTCGGGCGACTTGCGCACGGACCGCGGTCGCGATGCGATGGGCGTCGGTGAAGTGCTCTCGTCGGATGAAGTCGGTGGACATGGCGAGCGCGAGTCGTGTGAAGAGAGCCGCGTTCAGGCTTCGGCTCGTCGCCGTCTTCACCGTGGCGTCGGCTAGCGATCGAGCCTCGTCGAGCTTGCCCTCCCGGAGAAGAATGGCGAACAGTGTCGGCTTGTAAGCAGCAATCTGCGTCTCGGGAACGCCACCCTGTCGGGCGTTGTCGAGAAGCGTTCGCAGCCGATCGGACGCGTCGGGCTCGCCGAGATCCGCGAGAATCTGGCAGAGCGTCGCTTCCGCGCGGAGGGTGTACAGACTGTCGTTGCCGTACGTCGTTCGAAAGTGTGGGATCGCGCGTTCCATCAGCTCGCGAGCTTCATCGAGTCGATCGAGGCGTCGCAGGGCCATGCCCATGTCGCTGATGACGCCGAGCCCGGACGGTGTCGGCGCGGACCAGAAGTCGGAGCGTGGCTCGAGAAACTCTTCTCCCGCGCGGACGACTTCGTCGTACTGGCTGCGGCTCAGGTAACTGCGGACGAGCGCAACCTCGGCGAACGTCATCCCGGCCGGCATCGCTTCACGATCCTTCGCCTCGCGGACGGCGGCCACGCGCGCTTCATGCGCCTCGTCGATCTCGCCTCGCGAGTGGAGCACATCCGCCATCCGCATCCGAGCGCGGAGGACCTCGACGGGTCCGAGATCCTGTTCGGCGAGGGCGAGCGCCCGGCCGAGGATCTCGTCGGCACGATCGAGGCTCCGTTTCAGAATCAGCGAGTAACCGTACTCGACCAGGGTGTCGAAGTAGCCGGCTCTCGATTCGGGAGCCGGGTCGGCGCGGTAGTTCTGCTCGGCGGTGTCGAACAGATCGTCGGCAAGCTCGAACTCGTTGAACGCCGTCATCGGCGCCGCGAAGGCTTGCGCTACCCGAGCCCGGACGGCCGCGGATGCCGGCGGATTTTCGAGAAACAACCGAGCTTCCTGGATCGTGGCTTCACGGAGGGACGCGTCGGGCCCGAGTGCATCCGGTCGAGCTTCGCTGAGGAGTCCGCGGAAGTAGGCCGCCACACCCTCGGCGGCATCGCGCGCGCGATCGACTTCGACAAGCGCCTGCTGCGTGGCGCGCTGTTCCTTCTGCGCCACGCGGAGGCCTGCCGCGAGTGCCGCGATCCCGCCGATGACCGCGAGCAACACGATACCCGCCGCAGCTGTTGCGGCGCGATGCCGGCTCGCGAGCTTCCGCAGCGTGTACCCGGCGGTCCGGCTGCGCGCCTCGAGCGGGAACCCGCCGAGGAATCGCTCGATCTCGTCGGCGAGCTGGTTCGCGGTCTGGTAGCGATCCGCGCGGTCCTTCTCGAGAGCCTTCAGCACGACGCAGTCGAGCTCGGAGGGCACCTCGACCTTCGAAGCGCGGCTCGGCTTCGCCGGTGTCTTTTGCTGGATCCGGGCCTGGACCGTGTCGAGCGGCACGTCCTTGAAATCGGCGCCGCCGACCGGAACGTCGCCGGTCAGGAGTTCGTAGAGCACGACGCCGAGCGCGTACAC
>CAZQZX010000002.1:0-6454 GCA_964597885.1 uncultured Planctomycetota bacterium | reverse complement strand
GGTTGCCGAATCGCGCCTGCTCGGGGCTCATGTACTCGAGCGTTCCGACGAGCTGCGTGTCGAGCGTGCGGTGGGTCGCGAACGACGTGTCGGCGCCGAGCGCCTTGGCCACTCCGAAGTCGATGATCTTGGGGACGGGCTCGCCGTCCTCGGTCGCGACGAGAATGTTCGTCGGCTTGAGGTCGCGGTGGAGCACACCGCGCGAGTGCGCGTGCTGAACGCCGCGACAGATCTGCACGAACAGTCGGAGGCGGCTTCGCAGGTCGGGGCGCTGCTCGTCGCAGTAGGCGGTGATCGTCGGGCCGTCGACCAGCTCCATCGCGAACCACGAGGGCCCGTACGGATCGGCCCCGGCATCGAGCACGGTCGCGATGTTGCGATGCTGGAGCCTCGCGAGCGCGAGCCGTTCGGATTCGAAGCGCCCGAGCACGGACCCGGTGTCGAGGCCGGCGCGGATGACCTTGAGGGCGACGACCCGCCGGATCGGGTGTTCCTGTTCGGCGCGAAACACGCACGCCATGCCGCCGCGTCCCAGGATCGAGTCGATCGCGTAGGGACCGATCTGTTTGGGGATCGCGAGCGTGTCGATGGCGTCGGCGGTCTCGACGATCGGCTCGAGGAAGTCGTCGCGCGTGCCCTCGTACGCCTCCAGGAGCTCCTCGAGATCGGCTCGCAGGCCGGGCTCGTCGCGAAGCTCGGTGTCGAGGATCGACTGCTGTTCGCGTCGATCGAGCGGCTCGAGTCGCGCGAAGAGCTCCTTCAGGCGGTCTCTTCCCGCTGTCTGCGCGGGTCGGATCATCGATTCCATCCTCGGTAACGACAGAGGGCTTCCCCGGCCCTGAGAGAGTTCGCGATTGGGGCGAACGCGGATTCGATGGATCGACCGTGTTTTTTCAATCGGAACATTCTCGCGTTCCGTGTCGGGTGCCACGGCAGGTTCTCGTAAACCCCGGCGAACCTGATGAAACGGAGCGTCACGATGACCCACATCTTCGTCCTCTACGCCTCGGACTACGGACATACGCGGGAAGCCGCGCGGGCCGTCGCCGAGGGTGCCGAGCGAATCGCCGGGAGTGGCGTTCGCTGCCTTCCGACGTGCGAGGTCGGGACGAAGGACCTGGAGGACGCCGACGCGCTGATCCTCGGCAGCCCCGTTCACATGGGAAGTCTGCACTGGGAGATCAAGCGCTTCATCGATCAGTCGCTTGCGGGTCTTTGGACGCGCGATCGTCTGGTCGGGCGCGTCGGCGGCGTGTTCGCGACCGGTGGTGGGCTCGGAGGCGCGGGCGGCGGATGCGAGCTCGCGATGCTGTCGATGTTCTCGGTGCTCGCCGAGCTCGGCATGCTCCTCGTGCCGCTTCCGAAGCGCACCGCTCGGTTCGAGGCCGGCGGACTTCACTGGGGACCGTACGCGAGGTGCGGCTCCGACGCGAAGACGCAGACCGAGGTTCCTGGTGAAAGTCTAAGGCTGCTCGGGGAGCACGGTGCGAACGTCGCACGCGTCGCCGCCCTGACGGCTTCACAACCGAGGCGGTCGGCCTTCTTCGACCGCACAGAAGATGCAAACGCTTCAAGGAGGTCGATATGAATTCCCGTACGTTCCGATCCGCCCTGCTCGTCCTGGCCGCCGTCGTGACGCTGGCCGTTCTCGGTGCGACCCTCCGGACGGAGAACCTCGCGCAGGCCCAGAGCTCGAAGGAAGGCGCCGCCGCCTCTGATGGCATGACGAGCCTCCTGACGCCGCAGAATTCGACGCTGCTTCTGATCGACTACCAGCCGCAGATGATCTTCGGCGTCCACTCGCACGATCGCCAGATGGTGCGCAACAACATCGAGGCGCTCTCGAAGGCAGCGAAGGCGTTCGACGTACCGACGGTGCTGACGACCGTGGCCGCCGAGTCGTTCTCGGGACCGATGATCCCCGAGATCACGCGGGTCTTCCCGAATCACAAGCTGTACGACCGCACCAGCATGAACACGTGGGACGACAAGCGAGTGGTCGCCGAGATCGAGCGATCGGGCCGACCGAAGCTGATCATCAGCGCGCTGTGGACCGAGGTGTGCCTCACGATGCCGGCCCTCGAGGCGATCGACGCGGGGTACGACGTCTACATCGTCACCGACTCGTCGGGCGGTACGAGCAAGGAAGCGCACGACATGGCCATCGACCGCATGGTCCAGGCGGGCGCGATCCCGGTCACCTGGCAGCAGGTGATGCTCGAGTGGCAGCGCGACTGGGCGAATAGCGGTACGTACGCGGCCGTCACCGACATCGCTCGCGAGCACTCGGGTGCTTACGGCGTCGGCATCGACTACGCCTACGGCATGTTCGGCGCGAAGGAAGGCGGCGACCACTAGGTCGCGAGCGAGCGCGCCGCGGTTCTTACCTCTCACCCTGCACGAGGGCGCGACACGTCCGGGTGGATTCCCGGGCGTGTCGCCGCCTCGCACTCATTCCTCGGGGGACGAACGATCATGGAGCCCACCACTCGACGACAGTTTCTGGGCGCGGCCGCACGCGGTTCGGCGCTCCTCGCGATGGCGCCGCTCGCCGGATGCGCGACCCTGGGCCGCGACGGCTCGGCGATGCCCGCCGATCTGATCGTCCGCGGCGGCAAGGTCACGACGATGGATCCGACGCGGCCCGACGCGAGCGCGTTCGCGGTGGGCGCCGACGGGCGATTCCTCGCGGTCGGATCCGATGCCGAGGTGCTCGCGCATTCGGGGCCCTCCACGCGCGTGATCGACGCCGCCGGACGGCGGGTTCTCCCGGGTCTCAACGATTCGCACATCCACTTCGTCCGGCAGGGGCTGAACTACCACATGGAAGTCCGGTGGGACGGCGTCCAGTCGCTCGAGCAGGCGCTCGAGATGCTCCGCGAGCAGGCGGCGCGCACTCCGAAGGGACAATGGATCCGCGTGATCGGTGGGTATTCGATGTACCAGTTCCGCGAGCGGCGGATGCCGACGCTCGAAGAGATCAACAGCGTCGCGCCCGATCATCCGGTGTTCGTGATGTACCTGTACGCGTACGCGCTGCTCAACCGGAAGGCGCTCGCGGCGCTCGGCTACGATTCGCCCGAGCCGCCGCAGTATCCGGGCGGGCGGCTGGCATACGATCGGCATGGTCGGCCGACCGGCGCCGTGTTCGCCGCACCGTCCGGGTTGATTCTCTACAAGTCGATCTCGAACGGACCGAAGCTGTCGCGGGCGGATCAGATCAACTCGTCGCTCCACTTCCAGCGCGAGATGCATTCGCTCGGCGTCACGAGCGTGAGTGACTGCGGTGGCGGCGGAATGGTGTTCCCCGACGCGTATTCGGTCATCCACCAGCTCCGGGACGAGGGCCGGCTCAAGATCCGAACCAGCCTCAATACCTTCCCGCAGGTCAAAGGCGAGGAGGCCTCGGACTACCGCCGATGGGTGCGCGAGCATCAGCCCTCGCACGGCGATCACATGCTGTATCTGACCGGCGCCGGCGAGAACATCTGCTGGGCCGCGTACGACTACGAGATCTTCAACGACGCGTATCCCGGCATCGACGCGGATGCCGAGGCCGTGCAGCAACCGATCGTCGATCTGCTTGCCGAGAACGGCTGGCCGACGCGTCAGCACATGACCTACGACCCGACGATCGAGCGCTTGCTCACGACCTACGAGAATGCGCGCCGCAAGACGAGCGGCCGTGTCGATGTGGGGCCGCGGCTCCTGGTCGATCACGCGGAGACGGTGAGCGAGCGTAACCTCGAGCGCATCGCGAGGCTCGGCGGCGGGATCGCGATCCAGAACCGGATCCTCTACCAGGCCGAGGACTTCGCGCGGCGCTACGGACCCGAGGCCCTGCGGCAGACGCCGCCGGTCCGGAAGATGATCGACATGGGACTTCCGGTCGCGGGCGGGACGGACGCCACGCGCGTGTCGTCGCACAACCCGTGGCTGAGCCTCGCGTGGCTTTGCACGGGACGCTCGCTCGGCGGGCTCCAGATGTACGGAGACGACAACCTGCTGACGCGCGAGGAGGCCCTTCGTACCTGGACGACCGGCAGCGCCTGGTCGACGGGGCACGAGGGTCTGAAGGGCGCGATCGCGAGGGGGCAGTTCGCCGACTTCGTCGTCCTCGACCGCGATTACTTCACGGTGCCGGATCGCGAGATCGAATCGATTCGATCGGAGCTGACGTCGGTCGGCGGCGAGATCGTCTTCGCGTCGGGAAGATTCGAACGCCACGACGTGCCGGCGTTGCCTTCCATCTCACCCGCGTGGTCGCCGGTGATTCGCTACGGCGGCTACCAGCACGCGGCGGCGGTCGGTCAATCGGCCGGCTGATCGTCGAGACCGGCCGCCCCGGGAATCCGCGTGGCGAGCCATGCCTTGGCGAACTTCCAGTCGCGCTGGACGGTTCGATCGGTGACGCCGAGGACACCCGCGATCTCGGTCTCGGGAAGGCCGAGGAAGACGCGAAGGGTGACCACGCGCGCGGCACGCTCGTCCGTCTCCTCGAGCTCGCCCAAGGCCTCGTCGATCGCGAGGATCTCGGTCGGATCGCGATCGGTGAAGACGAGATCGGGGTGAAGCGGCTCGCGTTCGCGATCGCCGCCTCGCTTCGTGGTGGCGATCGCCCGCGCGCGATCGGTGAGGATCGAGCGCATGGCCGTTCCGGCGGCGTTGATGAAATGCGCGCGCGACTCCCATCCGCGGGCCGGCGCGTGCACGAGCTTCAGGTAGGCCTCGTGGACCAGGTCGGTCGGTCGAAGGGTCTGGCCGGGGCCGAGCGGTCGCAGGCGCGATGCGGCGAGGGATCGGAGCTCGGCGTACACCGCCTCGAGCAGTCGATCGACGGCGGAATCGTCCCCGTCCGCGACCTGCGAGAGGATGCGCGTCACGCGTTCGGCGGCGTCATTCTCGATGGATGGTTCTCCTCGAAAGGCGGCTTCGCCAGGCGAGGTCGGTTCTAGCAAATGGTGAGGGCTCGACGAGTGAAGGCTTCGCGATCGACACCGCCTATCCCGGGCGTCCGGCGACTCGGCCTCGCCTGCGTGGTGATGCTGGCGCTCACGGTGAGAGCGCGCGCGGAAGAGCCTCCGGCCGAAGCACCGCCGATCGACCCCTGGCGATACGGCGAGGACTATTCCTACCTCGACTCTCGAAACCGAGGCTCGGACGACCCAGGTGCCTGGTGGGAAGCGTTCAAGCGTCGGCCGATCGCGGGGGACCGAGTGCGACTCGACTTCGGCCTCGAGCTTCGCGCCAAGTACGAGGTCTACGAGAACGATCGTTGGGGAGGCGTTCCGGATTCTGATCACGACTACTTCTGGAACCGGGCGATGCCGTACGCGAGCCTCCAGATCGATGAGCGATTCCGCGTCTTCACGCAGATGATCTTCGCGTTCGAGGGCGGTGACGAAGCCGGCGTGAGCCCGATCGACGAGAACCGCGCGGACTTCCTCCAGGGTTTCGCCGAGCTGACGTTCGACGTCGGCGAGGCCGCGTCGCTTCGACTGCGCGCGGGTCGGCAGATGCTCGCGTACGGATCGGAGCGTTTGGTCAGCACGCGATACGGGCCGAACGTGCCGCTGGCGTACGACACCGCACAGGCGCGCCTCGAGATCGATCGATGGCGGCTCGACTTACTGTACGGGAGCCCGGTGGATTCCGATCCCGGCGAGTTCAACGACTCGAGCAGCGACGACGTCTCGTTCTGGACGGCGTACGCGACGCGCGAGCTCGACTTCGGGGATCGATCCGGTCTCGACCTCTACTACATCGGATTCGAGAGCGAGGAGGCGAGCTTCAACCAGGGGACGGGCGACGAAGATCGGCACACGTTCGGCGCTCGCTTCTTCGGAGCGCACGAAGCCTGGGACTGGAACTTCGAGCTATTCGGACAGGTCGGGCAGTTCGAGGGAGGCGATATCCGCGCATGGTCGGCGGCGTCCGACAGCGGATACACGCTTCGCGACGTCGCCCTCACCCCGCGCCTCGGTCTGAAGGCCAACGTCATCAGCGGAGACGACGACCCCGACGACTCCGACCTCGAGACGTTCAATCCACTCTTCCCGAATGGCAAGTACTTCGGCGAGATCGGCATTCTGGGCCCGTACAACATGATCAACCTGCACCCCTCGGTTCGCCTCTCGCCGTCCGCCGAGTGGACGGTCGACATCGGCTCGGTGCTCTACTGGCGCGAGAGCACGGACGACGGTATCTACGACAACGGCGGCTTCCTCCTGCGACCCGACGGTTCCAGCGACGCGCGCTTCATCGGCTCACAGTTCGACCTCGCCGCCACCTACAAGCCGACCCGCACCTTCGACGTGACCTTTGCCTACTCGGCGCTGGTCGCCGGCGGTTTCATCGAAGACACCGGCCGAGACGACACCGTCCACTTCGCCACGCTCGAGTTTCGTTTCTTGTTCTGAGGTCGTTGCGTCGAGCCCGAAACGAAGAACGCCCC
>CAZQZX010000001.1:0-97567 GCA_964597885.1 uncultured Planctomycetota bacterium | reverse complement strand
ACCATCTCGTCGAGGGATGGCGTGATCAGCCCCGAGAGGCCGATGACATCGACCTTCTCGTCGCGCGCCGTGCGCAGGATCGTCTCGCACGGAACCATCACGCCGAGATCGATGACGTCGTAGTTGTTGCACTGCAGGACGACGCCGACGATGTTCTTGCCGATATCGTGGACGTCTCCCTTCACCGTCGCGAGGAGGACCTTGCCGTTGTTGCTGGCCTCGAGACCGGCCTTCGCCTTCTCTTCCTCGAGGTACGGCACCAGGTACGCCACGGCCTTCTTCATGACGCGTGCGCTCTTCACGACCTGCGGCAGGAACATCTTTCCCGCGCCGAAGAGATCGCCGACCACGTTCATACCATCCATCAGCGGGCCCTCGATGACGTCGAGCGGCCGCGGGAGCTTCTGTCGCGCTTCCTCGGTATCGTCTTCGATGAAATCGGCGATGCCCTGCACGAGCGCATGCCGCAGCCGCTCCTCGACGGGAGCCTCCCGCCACGCCGTGTCTTCCTTCTTGGCCTTCCGCTCCCCCTTGACCGTGTCGGCGATCTCGAGGAGACGCTCGGTGGCATCGGGGCGACGGTTCAGCACGACGTCCTCGACGCGCTCGCGCAGCTCGTCCGGGATGTCCTCGTAGATCGCGAGCTGACCGGCGTTCACGATCCCCATGTCCATACCGGCTCGGATGCCGTGGTACAGGAACACCGAGTGGATCGCCTCGCGCACGGCGTTGTTGCCGCGGAACGAGAACGACACGTTGCTGACACCGCCGCTCACCTTGCAGTGCGGCAGGCTCTGCTTGATCTGCCGCGTCGCCTCGATGTACGCGACGGCGTAGTCGTCGTGCTCCTCGATGCCGGTCGCAATCGCGAAGATGTTCGGGTCGAAGATGATGTCCTGGGGCGGAAAGTCGCAGCGCTCGACGAGCAGCCGGTAGGAGCGCGCGCAGATCTCCACCTTGCGTTCGACGCTGTCGGCCTGGCCCTTCTCGTCAAAGGCCATGACGACGACGGCCGCGCCGTAGCGACGGATCAGCCTCGCCTGCTCGACGAAGATCTCTTCGCCTTCCTTCAGGCTGATCGAGTTCACGACGCCCTTGCCCTGGACGCATTTCAGTCCCGCTTCGATCACCGACCACTTCGACGAGTCGATCATGATCGGCACGCGGCTGATATCGGGCTCGGAGGCGACGAGATGCAGGAACGTCTCCATCGCCTGCTCGGAATCGAGGAGGCCCTCGTCCATGTTGACGTCGATCATCTGCGCGCCGTTTTCGACCTGCTGACGCGCGACGCTGAGCGCGGCCTCGAGGTTGTCCTCCTTGATCAGCTTCGCGAACCGCGCCGAGCCGGTGACGTTCGTGCGCTCGCCGACGTTCATGAACAGGCTCTCGGGCGTGATCGAGACCGGCTCGAGACCCGACAGCCGCATGTTCGGAGCCAGCTCGGGGAGCTCGCGCCGCGGCACGTCTCGTACCGTCTCGGCGATCGCGCGGATGTGATCCGGCGTGGTCCCGCAGCAGCCGCCGACGATGTTGAGGAATCCGCTCTTGGCGAACTCGAGAAGCACCTCGGCCATCGACTCGGGCGTGTCGTCGTAGCCGCCGAACTCGTTCGGAAGGCCGGCATTCGGATGGCAGCTCACCGGGCAGCTCGCCACCCGCGAGAGCTCCTCGGCGTACGGCCGCAGCTCCGTGGCTCCGAGGGCGCAGTTCAGCCCCACGAAGATCGGGTTGGCGTGCGCCACCGAGTTCCAGAACGCTTCGGTCGTCTGCCCCGAGAGCGTACGCCCGCTCGCATCCGTGATCGTGCCCGAGATGGCGATCGGCACCCGGTCGCCGATCTCGTCGAACAGCTCGAGGATCGCGTAGATCGCCGCCTTCGCGTTCAGCGTGTCGAAGATGGTCTCGACGAGCAGGATGTCGGATCCGCCTTCGAGCAGCGCGCGCGCCGCCTCCGAGTACGAGGCCCGCAGCTCCTCGAACGAGATGTTACGGAAACCCGGCCGGTTCACGTCGGGCGACAGCGTGGCGGTGCGGTTGGTCGGGCCGAGGACGCCGGCCACGAAACGCGGGCGCGACGGATCGGCGGCTTCCGCGGCATCCGCCGCCTCGCGCGCGAGCTTCGCGGACTCGTAGTTGATCTCGTAGACGAGCGACTCCATCGCGTAGTCGGCCTGCGACACCTTCGTCGAGTTGAACGTGTTGGTCTCGACGATGTCGGCGCCGGCCTCGAAGTACGCGGCATGGATGTCACGGATGATGTCCGGCTTCGTGAGCGACAGGAGATCGTTGTTCCCGCGGAGCTCGGTCCCGTGATCCGCAAAGCGTTCGCCGCGGAAGTCGGCCTCCTCGAGCTTGTGGGCCTGGATCATCGTTCCCATCGCACCGTCGAGGATGAGGATGCGCTCCTCGAGAAGCTGGTGCAGCCGTTCGATCCGCTCGTCTCGGTTCATGTCAGTTGTTCCTGTTGTCGATTCGCCGTGCGTGTACGGTAAGGACTTCGAAATGGGGAGGCCGCTTCTCGCGCGAAGTGACCTCGCACTGCAGCACCTCGAAGCCGGCCGCGACGAGCGCCAGACGGAGCTCGCGCGGGTCGAAGCCGAGCTTGCGATGGTCGTAGCGAGCGACGGCCTCGCGATGAGCATGCGCGCGCAGCGTCACTGCGACGAGCCGCGCACCGGGACGCAGAACGCGCGCCGCCTCGCCGAGCACGCGATCGGGTTGCGACGAGTAGCAAAGCGCACTCATGAGGAGCGCGTGATCGAAGCGCGCTTCCTCGAAAGGCAATCGGTGCATGTCGCCGCGCACGAGCCGGATCCGACTCTCGCCGGACAGTCGCCGCCGGGCCGCGCCGAGCACCCTCTCGCTGCGATCGAGGCACGTCACCGAGCGCGCGTGCGGAACCAGAAGCTCGGCGAGCACCCCGTCGCCCGACGCGATATCGATCACGTCGCCGAGCGCCGCCAGCCCCACCACCCCGCGACCGAGCGATTCCCACGTGCGGCCGGGCGAGTAGTGCCGCTGCATGCGCCCCGCCACGGACTCCGCCCAGGTCGATCCCTTGTCCCGCGCCTCGATGACCTGGCGGATGCGGGCCCGATCCTCCTCGATCAGGGGATCCGTGGTCGATCGGGAGAGCTCCTCCCACAGGCGTCGCGTCTCGACGCCCATCCCCTCGCGGTCGATTCGGTAGTATGCGGAGGAGCCGTCTCTCCGATCCCGGACCCACCCCGCATCGCGAAGCTTGCCGAGATGGGTCGAGATCCGGGGCTGCGGCAGGCGGGTGATTCTTGTAAGCTCTGCTACAGTAAGGTCTTCGGCCTCGAGAAGGGACAGCAAGCGCAGACGCGTGGCGTCCGCGAGGAGCTTGCAGAGATCGGAAGTAGCGGCCAGGTCGAACATATCTTTGTATTCGGATGAAGCGATGAGCCACTTTAGCCCGAGGATCGGACGCCGTCAACCGAGGTGCCGATGAGCCGCCTTCTCGGTGAGGTTCGGGCCGTCTTCTTCGATCTGTTCGACACGCTCGTGGAGGTCGATGAGAGCCGGCTTCCGAGCATGACGTTCCGCGGCAAGGAGGTGCGGGCCACCACCCCGGTCGTCCACGACGAGCTCCGAAAGCTCCTCCCCGACCTCGCGTTCGACGACTTTGTCGAGGCCTACGGCGCCATCACCCGCGACTTCTGGGACGAGAAGGAACAGCGCGACGTCGAGATGTCGGCACCGGTCCGGATGGGTCGCGTGCTCGCGCACTTCCGCATCGCGGACGAGGACGGCACGATCGCGCGGCGCCTCGCCGAGGTCCACATGTCGACGTTCGTGGAGGCCGTGCGCCCGATCGACGGCGCCCACGAGGTGCTCGAGCGCGTGCTCCGCGCCGGACACGCGACCACCCTCATCTCGAACTTCGACTTCGCGCCGGCGGCCCGCGCGATCCTCGAACGACTCGATCTCGCGCGCTTCTTCCCGCGACCGATCATCTCCGATGAGATGGGCCTGCGAAAGCCCAACCCCCGGCTCTTCGAGATCGCGCTCGAGCATCACGGCATCGAGCCGCGGGCCGCGCTCCACGTCGGTGACGACGCCCGCGCCGATGCCTGGGGGGCGGCGCGCGTGGGCCTGCGCACGGTGTGGATCGATCGCCGCGGCGAAGACTATCCCGAGGACGATCACCCGCCGGATCTCCGGGTCCGGAGGATCGACGAGCTTCTCGCGCTTCTCGAAGACGGGTAGATGGCGGTCAACAACGAGGTCTACGACGAGCTGGCGGACGGCTGGTGGGACGAGACGGGGTTCCTGCACGGCATCAAGACCCTGCTGAATCCGCCTCGCATGGCGTACCTGCGGCGAGTGCTGTTGACCCACGGCCGCCACCCCGGCGGGCTCGAGATCCTCGACGTGGGCTGCGGCGGCGGGTTACTCAGCGAGGAGATCGCACGACTCGGCCCGAAGCGGCTGGTCGGCGTCGATCCGTCGCGCGAGTCGATCGCCGTGGCTCGCCGGCACGCCGCTGACTCCGGGCTGTCGATCGAGTACGAGGTCGCGCGCGGCGAGGAGCTCCCCTTCGACGACGCCTCGTTCGACTTCGTGGCGTGCTGCGACACGCTCGAGCACGTCGACGACGTTCGCGCCGTCGTCGCTCAGGTCTCGCGCGTGCTTCGGCCCGGCGGGATCTTCGCCTACGACACGATCAACCGGAACGCCTTCAGTCGACTGATCGCCATTCAGCTCCTGCAGGAATGGCGACTCACGCGAATCAATCCACCCGGGCTTCACGACTGGGAGAAGTTTCTGAAGCCCGAAGAGATGGAGCAGATCCTCGCCGAGAACGGCCTGCAGACCCTCGACCTCGTCGGACTCGACCGAAGGCTCCAGCCGCTTCGAACGCTGTGGACGATCCTGCAGTGCAAGCGAGGCAAGATCACGCACGCCGAGGCCGGCCGCCGACTGCCGCTCTCGATCCATCCCACGCGCACGCGCTTCCTCTACATGGCGCACGGCCTCAAGGCCTGACCGAACCCTCCACCGCCCGATGTCCGAACGAAAAAAGCGGCGGCGTCGACCTCGCACGGCCACGAGGTCGACGCGCCGCTGGGCACATGACATGATCCGACGCTGCGGATCTGGAGGTAGTTTCGAAGGAGTCGCGCGCTAGGGCTGTTCCGTCCCGGAGAAGACGTAGGGAATAGCCTCGGCAGGGCCGATCGGTGAAGGATCGGAAGCCTCGGAGCGTGCGCGGTCGCGGAGCTCGCTCTCGTCCTCGGGGTAGGCACCCGAGCTGGTCACGAGAAGAACCCACGTCGCGAGCGCGACGGAGAAAAACAGGATGGCGAATCCAGGGAGATTTCTTCGCTTCATGGCTTCCGGTCCTCTGGGGGCCATGACGCGGCGATTCAAGGCGCCCTGAAGAATCGCAATCGCGGTGCCATTCGCGAGAGCGTCCGACTCGTCCGAGACGAAGCCCGGCACTCTCCCTGGGTTGCGAACGAAAAACGCCGAACGCGCACGGCCGGCTCGGCAACCAACTCCCGCGGGATCGTCGGATCCGCGAAACACGCGTTCAAACCCGACGACGTCAGTCGTTGAAGAACAGAGCGAACCAGTGCCGGTATCGCCAACCGAATCGCGACGTGACGAGCTGGGGAATGAGCGCCTCGGACAGGACCTGCTCATCGACGCCCGAGCGCAGCCGGTCGAGCGCGCGCAGCTGCTCGAGCATGAGGCGCTCGTGCTCCTGGCCGATGCCGTCCGTCCACTCCGCGGGGGCACCGGCGATCAACAGCTCGACGAGTAGCGCGGCTCGTTCCGCCGGCATCAGTTCGTCCCGGCCCGGTCGCTCGACATCCTTCCGGAAGAGCTTGCGCCAGCCTGAAAGATCCTTCACTCGGTCGTACGGAGGGAACTCGCCGAGGCGCGCCTTGCCGGAAGTCGCGATCGCGAACGCGCGCGGATGGAGATCCGAGACATCCACCTTCGACCGGGTCGTCAACCCTTCACCCAGGACCCAGGCGCGCCGGCCCAGGTCGCGGTACCAGTCGAGACGGCCGGACCGGCGTCGCTTCTCGAGGCCCTGCATGAGCTTCTTGTCGAGGTAGTCGTCCGACGCGAGGGGTGCGTCCGGGTACCGGATCCGATACGCGGCCAGATAGTGCAACACGAACTCGTCGTTGGTGTAGAGGAGCGACGCGAGCGTCCGCGGCGGAATGCCCCGGTTCTCGCGAATCGCCTCTTCGATCGCGTCGTGGACGCGTTCGTCCATGTCGATCTTCTCGCTGAGCTTCTCGAGGACGCCGAGCGAAGCCTCCCCGGGAAAGAACGGCAAGAGCGCCAGCGTGCGATCATGCGCTCCCAGCCGCAAGAGCTTCGCGGCCGTCTCTTCCGGCTTCGGGTCGAGCTCGTGCTGCACGAGGAGTCGCGTGTAGAGAAGCGGCAGGACCGGACGGCTGCGATCGAGCGCATCCCACAGCTTGATGTCGATCCTCCGGTCCGGCACGGTCACGTAGGCGATGGAAAGCGACAACGGAGTCATGCCCTTCGGCGGGACCAGCTCCATCTCCATCCTCGAGAGGAGGGTCTCGTCGGCCTGCCGGAAGCGGGTGGAGAGATCCACGGCGATCGCATCCGAGAGCGTTCCCGCGAGTCCGGGCCGAGCGCCCACCGCGAGATCGCCGGTGAGGTCGATCAACAGCTCGTCGAGCACCCGCTCGTCGGTCGTTCCGACGATCTGCTCGACGATCGCTCGGCGGCGAGCTTCGATGCGGAGGGCGATGGACAGCATCGTCTCGATGCCCTTCTCCTCCGTGCGCGCCTCGAGCAGCCGGGTCAGATCTTCGAAGCAGCCGTTCAGCTTCCCGCGGACGGTGGACTCGAGGCGAGAGCTTCGGATGGGCGCGCTTCCGATGACGATGCCGCCCTCGTCGGACGAGGGTCGAGCCGCCGAGCGATCTCCCGAGCCGGACGCCGATGCCGCGTCGCCCGAAACAGGACCCGACGAAACCGGTTCGCGCGGGATCACGACGGATCCCCCCGCATCCGGAGAAGCCATTCGTTCGACCGGATCGATTCGCGAAAGGCGATCGCTGTCGACCTCGAACGTGCCGACTTCGGCAAGCGTTCGATCGCCGCCCGGTCGGACGAGCTCGACCTCGCCTCGTTCGATCTCGAGGCGCATCGGCGAACGGGTGTCGCCCGTCTCGGGTTGCTCGATGACGCCCGATCCGACGGCGAAGTCCATCCCGCTTCGCGTTGCAGGCCCCTGGACGACAAAGTCGGCAGGCCCCTCCGTGATGTCGATCGCACCCAGGTCGGTCTCGACGATCACGCGACCGTCCGGCGATGCACCCGTCACGTGGAGCTCGCCTCCATCAGGACGCAGGACCGTGCGGTCGCCCCGGGCGTCGAGCTCGAGACGACCCTCGCCGCGGTAGCGCGCGCTCGTTCCATCGCCGAACCGAAGCGCCACGAGCCCGCCTTCGTCCGTTTCGAAAATCTCGCCGCCGCGGACCGACCCGCCTCGCTCGAGCGAACGCGAGCCTCCGTTCGCATCGAGAAGCGCGACCTGCCCTTCGACCCTCGCCACACGCGCGAGCACCCGCTCCTCGAGAAGGCTCGTCCGAACCAGCACGACCGCGATCAGCAGCGCGGCGGCAACGCCGATCGATCCGAGGATCCACGCGAGCCGGCGACGGTCGAGCGCGGGGATCCCGGCGACGCGCCGCGACGGAGCGTCTTCGAGAAGCTCGCCGAGCACTCGTTCGGCCATCGGCTCGCGCTTCGAGCGCAGATGCTCGAAGTAGTCGTCGATGACGCCGTGGCAATCGCGAGCCCGGCGCACCGCCTCGTAGCGATCACGGTCGCGGAACAGCTCGGCCCGAAACGCCGCCCGTCGCCGTCCGGTGAGATCGCCGGACAGGTAGAGGTCGATCGACTCTTCGAACTCGTCCTGGGTCATGGGCCTCGGATTCATGGACAGTCCCCCTCGGAAAGGCGGAGCTGACGGGTCAGCACTTCGCGCAGGCGGCGGTGACCTCGAGACAACCGCATGGTCACCGTGCCGATCGGAACGTCGAGCCGTCGCGCGATCTCTTTGCACGACAGCCCGCCGTGATGCCGCATCGTGAGGACGAGGGCCACCGGCTCCGAGAGGTTCTGGATCTCGGCGGAGACGATCTCGAAGAGCTCCGCGGCGCCGAGTCCCGCGAGCCAACCCTCGGCATCGGGCTCGGGAATGCGCCGATCGACGTGGGTGAGGTCGAGCGGCTCGGGCTGACGCGCGCGCTCCTGCATCCGCCGGCGATGCAGGTTCCGGCAGATGCCCTGCAGCCATGCACCGAAGCGGTCGGCGTCCTGGAGTCGGTCGAGCGAGCGGAACGCCTCGACAAAGGTGGCCTGCGCCAACTCTTCGGCCTCGGCCGCGTCTCCGCAGAGATGGTGCGCCAACGAGAGGAGGACCCCCTCGAACATTTCGACCAGCTCGGCAAAGGCGAGCCGATCACCCTGCAGGCATCGTTCGACGCGCTCGCGCACAGGCCCCCGTTTTCGTGGCCGCGGATTTCGCCCTGATCGTAGTCACGCCCCGTAACCGTTTGCAACACGCCGAATCCAAAAAAACAGCGACATCCGGATCCGTCTCTCTCAAGTTGAGGGGCTCATCGCGTCGAACAGGTTCTTGGACAGGGAACAGAAACGACCGAACGAGAGAACAGAAGTTTTTGAAGTAAATCCACCAGCCCCCGCAACTCTTCAGGGGCGGACAGGACAACGAAACAACCTCCAACCTTGCACGAACCAGCGGTAAGGGCCCGAGCCGAAAGGCGCCGGGCCCTTGTCGTATCCGGAGAGATCGGTCGACACGCGCGAGCCGCGGCATCTCGACCTTGCCCTCCGCCGCCGCACGCCTCCTCGCTTCCTCCGCGACGATCCGACCCATTGCCCACATCGATCCGATTGCGGTACGCTGGACTCCGACTTCGAGAAGAGAGGCGGAACCTCGAAAGGAGGCGAGATGTCACACTCAGCACTCCCCTTCGCTCTGTTGTTCGCGCTCACGGGCCTCGCATCCGGCCCACTCGCCCCAGAGAAAGACGACGATCCGGCCCATGGCCCGATCCGGCGAGCCGAGCTGCTTCTCACTCCGCACGCATCCAACATCCCACCGCGCGGTCCCATCTCCATCGCGGCGCATGCCGTCACGACTCCGTGGAGCGAGACCGACGTGACCTGGAGCTCGGCCCCCGAGATCGAGACCGAATCCTCAGGGGTCACCAGCATCGCCCCGAACGACGGCGGTACGACCCTCGACATCACCGAGCTCGCGAAACGATGGGAGTCCGACCCGACGGCGAATCACGGCGTCTGCCTCAAGATCGAAACGACCCGCAAGAACGCGCGCGAGTGGATCTACTTCGACAGTCGCGAGACGAACGCGGCTCCGAGGCTCCGACTCGAGTACGAGGACGGGCACGCGGTGGAGGTTGCCTGTGCGGCCGACGCGCTCCTGATCTCGTACCTCGCCCATCGGACATTCGGCAGTTTTCGGCGGCTGTCCGTTTCGCTCGGGGACACGAACCGCGTCCTGCTCTCGTTCGACCTCGATGCGGAAGCCCGGCCGAGCACGCCGCCCGAGACTCCGGTCGACGACGCGACCGCGTTCGAATGGATCGACTTCGCGACGACGATCGAAGAGGCCCTCGTGCGTGCCCGCGACACGAATCGCATGGCCCTCGTGCTTCTGACCCCGTGGGACTCGCGCGACCACGAGTGGGGTTACGAGGGGGCGGCGTCCGTCGGTTCCTCGAACACGCCGTCCCATCCGAATGCTCTCGGGCGCGATCCCGGATACGCGAAGGAACGCGCGATCCTCACGACGATGCTCGGCAATCCGTTCCTTTCCGCCCTCATCGAGCGATGCTTCGTGCCTGTGCGATTGCGAATGCACACCTGGCACTTCATGGCCGGCGGGCCCGGTCCCTTTACCGATCCGCTGCCCCGCATCGGGACTTCGGCCCGCGACGTGAAGCCACCGGCGCTCCTTTGGATCTCTCCCGACGGAAAGCTCCTCCACAAGATCGACCGGATGAGCGTGTTCAGCCCCTATCTGATCTACCGGACGTGCCGCGCGATGCTCGAGCGGCATGAGGATCTTCATCCGACGTCGGTCACCGACGAGCGAGAATCGGAGCGCGCTCGCCTTCTGATGCTCGAGGGACGCTTCGACGAGGCGCGCCGGCTCACGCGAACGGCAGATCGCGCCCTCGACGCGCGGATGCTCGCGCTCGAAGGCAAGCTCGAAGAAGCCGAGGCGCTGGCGCAGAAGATCGCGAAGTCCGATCCGGCTCGCGCGGACCTTCTCGGGGAGATCTTCATCCGCGACGGCCGTTTCGAGGACGCACGCCGGGTGCTCGCCTCCGTTTCGCCCGACGCGAAAACACCGGCCGAAGTGCGCGACTCGATCGAGTTCCACCACGCTCTCGCCGATCACCGGTTGCGCCGGATCGACGAGGCCATGCGACGCTTCGATGCGCTGGTTTCGCGCGGCACGAGTCCCTCGTTCGCGGCTCGAGCGCGGATGTACCTCGAGCGGGGCTCCCCGGCTCCGCGCGAGTGGGAAACGCTCCGGCGGCTCGACGTCGATCCATGGATCGAGACGACCGAGCAAGGCGGGCATCCCGACCCGATCGCGAGTGCGGTCCGGTATCTCGTGAGCCAGCAGCGTCCCGACGGATTCTTCGGGCATCCGACCGACCCGGCTCGGCTCGGGCATCAGGACGCTCCGCTCTCGGCCTCGGTGGCGCGCACCGCCCTCGTCATCGACGCGCTCGATTCGGCGCTCCCGAGGCTCGGAAACGACAAGACGTCGGCCGAGCTCGCAAAGCGGGCCCGAACGACGATCGCCGACGCCTCGCGAGCGATGGAAAAGCGAACCGATCAGCCCGTCAAAGGCGTCTGGGATCTGACGTACGCCCTGCACTTCGAGGTGTCGCGATTCGATACCCGTCGCGGTGAACAACGCGAGGCGGCACGCGCTCGGATCGACAAGCTCGTCGCGTCGATCCGCGAGACCGAGCACGACGGCGGCTGGACCTACACGCAGCCGCAGCGTCTGCACTCGTTCAATACCGCGCCGATCCTGTTGCTCTTGCTCGAGGCGCGCGAGTGCGGCGCGCGAGTACCGAAGGCGCTCCTCGACCGAGCCGCGGCCTTCCTCGAGAGGAGTCGTGACGGCAAGGACAGCCTCTTCCACTACGGCACGACGATGGAGCACATGATGCCGAGCGGGCGAGGGGGAACATCTTCTTGCTTACGAAGCCCGCTCTGCGAGCTCGCGCTCTATCGACATCGAGGGGAAGCGAGCACCGCGCCGCTCGAGCGATCGCTCGACATCTTCTTCGAGCACGTCGAGGGAGCGAGGCACACGGCGCGCATCTTCGAGTCCTACGTCGATCCGACGGTTTTCCAGGATTCGTACCGGTACTTCTTCGGTGTGTACTACGCGGCGCTCGCGATCGCGGAGCTCTCGGGAGCCGATCGAGCGACGCGAGCCGCGATGCTGAGCGAGCGCGTGCTGTCCCATCAGGAGATCGACGGGAGCTTCGTCGATTCGCTCAACACCGGGAAGGTCAGCTCGACAGCGCTTGCTCTGCTCGCCCTGGACGCGGTCGATACCGACGACTAGGGCCGACAAGACGAACCGACACGACTACCAAGCGTAGCTCGCCTGATCGCGGAAACCGCGCACCGAAACCGCGCCGTCGGGCGTGACTTCGACGAGAGCGTACCCGTTCGCCGCGGGGCCGCTCCCTTCGATCATCCCGCGGAACGTCACGTATCGGATGCCGCCGATCTCGCGCAGATCGTTCCGGTGCTCGTGTCCCTGGAAGACCGCCAGGACGACACCCGAAGCCTCGAGGACCGAACGCACTTCGGCCGCATTCCCGACGGCGTAGTCTCCGGTCGCGTCGAGCCGCTGGTGTACGAAAACGATCGTCCGGGTGTCGGACTCTCCAAGCGTCCGCCCCAGCCAGTCGACCTGCTCGCTCGGGATCGCGCTGTCGGTCCACTCGGCGTTGTCCCGTCCGTAGGGGACGCCGTCGGATCGATAGCAGGCATCGAGTACGACGAACCGGATGCCTCCGCGCTCAAACGTGTAATGAAGCGGATCGCGCGCGCCGGTATTCGCGATCAGCTCCTCTCTCGTCAGGCTCTTCACGCAGTGGTTGCCGACGACGTAGTGCCGCTCGCCGTCGAAGCGCGCGAGCTCCCGATCGATGCGACGCAGCCATTCGATCTCCGTCGGAAGATCGGGTGCCGAATCGATGAGGTCGCCGAGCTCGACGACGAAACCCGGTCGCAACGGAGCCAAGGCCTCCATCGCCTCGCGCATCTTGTCGAGGGCCTCACGGTAGTACCGGCCGTTGGCGGGTTCCCTGTCAGCGTAATGCGCGTCGGTGACGACGCCGAAACGAACCATCGCGTGAGCTCCGGATTTTTCGTGTTACACGTTCGTTACCCGCATGCGTCTGAGACTCCCGTACGTTCGAGCGTAACCCACGTGGCAAGATCAGGAGAATCCACATGGACCGACTCGACCCCCATGCGGGGCCGCGCGACGGGAATCGTCTTCTCGGAACGCGGTACTCGCGCCTTGCGAACAACACGATCGACTACTGGATGCTGCCGCCCGAAGAAGGGCTCACGAGCGACAACGTCCTGTCCGCCCTCGAGCGGGCCGAAGTGCACGACGATGCCTCTCTGCAGCTCTATGTTCACGTGCCGTTCTGCGCGCAGCACTGTACGTTCTGCGCCTTCTCCGGAGCGAACAGCCTGAGCTTTCGGCAGGCCGACCGCTACGCAACGCTTCTTGCCTGGCAGATCCGCGACATGATGCGGCGTCCTCGCGTCTACGGCAAGCCGATCCGATCCGTACACATCGGCGGCGGAAGCCCGGACTTGCTGCGACGTCACGCAGGACGCGTGCTCGACGCGATCCGCGAGCTCCCGGGCGTCGGCGATCACACGGAGATCTCCGTGGAGTTCACGCTCTCGACCGTCCGCGACGAGTTCCTCGACGAGCTCGAACGCGCCGGCGTGACGAAGATCTCCTTCGGGATCCAGACGCTCGATCCGGAGCTGCGTGTCCACATGCGGCAGCCGCGGACGCTCGAGCACCTCGAGCCGGTGCTGCGTCGCGTCGAGGGGCGATTCCCGCTCGTGAACGCCGACCTCATCACGTGCCTCCCGGGTCAGACGCTTCAGGGAGCCGAGGAAGACCTCCGCGTTCTGATGTCCGAGAAGCGGATCAACGCGATCAGCACGTACCTGCTGACTCCGGGGGCCTCGCCGGCGATGACGGGTGGCCTCCTCTCCGGTTCGCTTCCCCCGCAGGCGCCCCCTCAGGAGCAGGCCCTGATGCGATTGAACTCGTACTCGATCCTGCTTCGCGAAGGATGGATTCGCCGCGGCACGAATACGTATGTGAACCCGGATCGGATGACGCCCGAAGAGATCGACCGCACGAGCGGCAACGAGTGCATCGGGACGAGCCACTACGAGGCCTTCCTGATCGGTGCCGGAGCAAGCGCCGTGTCGAGCGTACCGGGCCTTCGGATCGAGCAAACGTCCGCGCTCGGGGCGTGGTGCAGCGCGGTCGAGAAGGGAGAGTATCCGCTTCACCTTCCCGCCTGCTCCACGCGCGATCAGCGCGACACGGCCCTCTGGGTTTTCCCGCTTCGCTACGAGGGACTGCCGTTCGACCGGTACGAGCGGATGGTCGCCGAGGGGGCGATCACGAGTGCGCAGGTCGCCGCCTTCGACCAGAGGATTCGCGAGGGATTCATCACGCAGGGATCCTCCGGGTACGAGCTCACTCTGCTCGGCGAGGTGTTCATGGGGCAGCTCGTCCGCGACTTCAAATCTCCCGACGGTCGGGCGGCGATCGACCGGTACATCGAAGAGGGTCACGAGCTCGGAGCCGAGGTCGCGCGCGGCGCTTTGCGGGTACGCAACGAGCTCAACAACCGGCAGCTGGCCGAGGAGCACCTGTCGCAGGCGCATGAGGTCGAGGAGGAGGAGGCGCGATGAATCGCAAGCCGAACGCGATCCTGATCCTCTTCCGTCCGCTCGGCCCGGTCTATCGTGCGAACGTCCGGGCGATGTCCGATGCGGCGCGTTCGCTCGGACACGAGACGGTCGTCATCGCCCCATGCGGAGCCGAGCTTCCCCACGGCCCGTCCGAGACGATCCTTCTGGACGCGATGGATCCGTCGAGCGTCGTCGACGCCGCGCGCGATCTCGCCTCTCGGTACGAGCTGACGCGCGTGTTCCCGCTTCACGAGCACGAGGTCCGCACCGCCGCGCGCATCCGGCAGGTGCTGATGATCCCCGGGATGACACCGGCCGTCGCCGAGCTCTTCCGCGACAAGAACGCGATGCACGACCGAGCGCGCGATCACGATATCGCCACCCCGCTCCACCGATGCCCGCGATCGATCGAAGATGCCGCGAACTTCGCCGCGCACGTCGGGTACCCCGTCGTCGTGAAGCCGAGCGACGGAGCCGCGTGCGCCGATACGCATCGCGTCGACTCGGAAGAGGCCTTGCGCCGACTCGGTCCGCGCCTCGAGAGCATCGGGATCTCGCGGTATCGCATCGAGGAATACGTGCGCGGTCCGCAGTATCACGTCGACGCGATGTTCCAGGCGGGCGAGCCCGTCTACTCGGTGCTGTCGCGCTACACGTACGACGTGCTGAGCTTTCGCGACGAGCCCGGCGGCACGATCACGCGCCGGTTCGCGCTCTCCGAAGGCGAGCGCCAGATCGTCTCCGAGAGCGAGCGTCTCCTTCGCGCGTTCGGGCTCGAGAACGGACCGGCGCACGTCGAGTTCTTCCTCAGGGACGGGCAATCGCCATGCCTCGGGGAGGCGGCCGCGCGGATCGGCGGCGGATCGATCGTCCCGTCGTTCTCGTCCGGGCTCGGGATCCACATCCCCACCGAATGGGTTCGCATCGAGCTCGATCCTGCCTACGAGCCCGGCCGGCCGACCGGCCGCTTCGAGGTCGGCACCGAGTACCTGACCACGCGCGAACGCGGGCGCATCGCCGCGATGAGCGGCGCTCCGGACCTGCTCGCGCTCGACGACGTGATCGACGCGGGACTGTTCAAGTCCGTCGGCGATCTGGTGCTCGACCCCGAACGGAGCAGCGACCAGGTACTCGGCTACTACGTCTGCACCGGCGATTCGTTCGACGGCATCCGATCACGCTTCGAGGAGACGCGCGCGCGGTTCGATCTCGAGATTCACGAGGTCGGCGACGCTGCGGCGCATGGCGGACGGATCGCGCGGTGAGAGCGTGGCGAGAGATCGCGGCCCTGCCGGTCGCGACGCGCCCTCTCTTCGCGGCGACGCTCGTCACACGGCTCGGGACGTTCGTCCTCCCGTACCTCGCGATCTACCTGACGGAAGAACGAGGGCTCGGCGTCGCTCGCACGGGCGCGATCCTCGGGATCGGAAGCCTCGGACTGCTGTTCGGCAACGCGATCTCGGGCTGGCTCCTCGATCGATGGAGCCGCCGCGGAACCCTCGCGACGGCACTCCTCGTCAACGCCGTCGGATATGCCGGGCTGGCCGTCAGCTTCGACCAGCCCGCGCTCTACACGTTCGCGCTCCTCGTCGGGCTCACCGGTGTAGGCATGGTGAAGCCGGCCGCGCAGACGCTCCTCGCCGACGTGACGGCGCCGGAAGAGCGAACGCTCGCGTACACCGTGTACTACCTCTGCGTCAACGTCGGCATGGCGGCCGGTCCGCTGCTCGGGGGCTCGATCGCACTCGCCGCCGGCAGCGCGACGGCGCTCTTCCTCGGAGACGTGCTCACGACGCTCGTCGGTCTCGCCCTGGTGCTCCGGTTCGTGCCCGCGGTGCCGCTTCCGAGTCGCGCCCGAGCAGAATCCGACGACCGAACCGACGAGCGATCCGGCGTCGACCGCCGGCGACTGACGCTCGCATTCGGGTTCGCGCTGTCCGGGTTCTTCTTCGCCGCCCCGTTGATGGGGCTCGAGTTCGCCGTTCCGCTTCTCGTCCGGCAGGTGCTCGAAGGTCCCGCGCTGTGGGTGGGCGTCGTGTACGCCGTCAACGGCGTCACCATCCTGGTCCTCGGCGTACCGCTCGGCCGCTACGCCCGGGGTCGCGATGAGATCGGCGTGCTGCAGATCGCCGGTGCGTTCTGGCTCGCGGGACTCGCCCTCTTCACATGGCGACTCACGCCCGCGACGCTCCTCATCGGGACGGCCATCTGGACGATCGGCGAGGTGCTGGCCTCGGTCTCGCTGCCGTCGTGGTTGTCGCGAGAGGCGCCGGTCGAGTGGCGGGGGCGGGTGCTCGCGGTGCAGGATGCGACGGTCAGCGTCGCGCGGATCGCATCGCCGGTCGGCCTGGGCTGGGTGTGGGCGATGGCCGGACCGGATACCGTGCTTCGGTCGCTCCTGGCGCTACCGATCGCGGCCGTGATCGGCTACGGCGCGGTGCGCGTCCTCGGGTCGGGAACGACTCAGCGAGGTGCGGCGGCGCGACGCGCCGTGGCGTGAGCGAGAATGCGGATGAGGCTGCGGCCGGTGACGGTAGCCTTCTCGACGAGGTCGTCGGCGCCTTCCTCGAGCCAGCGGGTGTCGAGGGGACTTACCTTGGCGCGCGTCATCCCCACCACCGGGAACGCGGGAGCTCCACGGAGCAGAGCACGCAGCCGCGGCAGGCCGCCGGGCGGCGAAACATCCAGCAGCACGACGTCGTAGTCGCGGCGCCGAAGCTGGGAAAAGGCGGCGCCAAGCTCGCTCGCCGTATCGATCGTGCAGGCGTCTCCCCCGCCTTCGATCAGGATCTCTCGGATTCGCCTCAGGTCATCCGAGCGCTCGTCGATCAAGAGGATCTTCAAGGCTTCCTCCTCGCGTCAGGTCCACGATAGGGGATCGGCTCGAACCCGACTCGAACTTGATTCCCGGCTTCCCGCGAGGTCTACTGCCGCAACCAACCCCGCTTTCTTCTCTCGGAAGGAGACTCCCATGCTCGAGCTCGGTAAGCCCGCCCCGGACTTCTGCCTGAAGGATCAGCAGGACCGCGACATCAAGCTCTCGGATCTGCGCGGAAACTGGGTCGTCCTCTACTTCTACCCGAAGGACGATACGCCGGGGTGTACGGCCGAGGCCTGCGAGTTCACCGAATCGCTCTCGGACTTCGACGAGCTCGACGCGCTCGTCTACGGGGTGAGCCCCGATGACACCGAGAGCCACCGCGAATTCATCGACAAGTTCGGCCTCGGCGTAGGCCTGCTCTCGGATCCCGATCACGATGTGCTGCTGCGCTACGGCGCCTGGGGCGAGAAGAACCTCTACGGCAACATCACGATCGGCGTGCTGCGCTCGACCACCATCGTGGACCCGGAGGGCAACGTCGCCCACCACTTCAAGAACGTCCGGGCCAAGGGGCACGCGGCCAAGGTACGAGAGAAGGTTCGCGAGCTCGCCGAGAAAGCGGCGCGAGCCTGACCCCACGCAGGGCGGGCCGCTAGCGGTGTGAGCTCTCGGTCGAAGCGCTCTCGTCGAGCGGCCCCTGATGCTCCCGGCCCTCTCCCGGGTGCGCGGCCTCGTGATCGGCCGGTTCGATGTGCGTGATGATCTCGACGTGCCGATCGGGAAGCGCGGCACGGATCTCGCCCTCGAGCTTCGTCACGCGCGCGTGCGCCTCGTCCGCTCGAAGCTCACCCGGCACGAGAACGTGCAGGTCGATCCAGACGTCCTCGTTGCTCGTGCGGTGACGCAGTCGATGGAAGTCGCTGATGCGGCCCTCGGAGACCGCATTGCGCAGCGGCTCGAGCACGAGATCGGTGATCTCGGGATCCGCTCGATCGAGGAGGCCGTCGTACGCCTGGTGGATCAGCCCGACGGCGCTCGACAGGATATGCAGGCCGGCGAGCATCGCGATGACGGGATCGAGCCACAGGATCCCGGTCAACCAGACGATCGTCACGCCGAGCACCACGGCCAGGCTCGTCCACATGTCGGTGAGCACGTGCTTGCCGTTGGCCTCGACGATCACGGACCGGTGTCGCCGCCCCACCGAGATCAGGGTCAATCCGAGCGCGAGGTTGACGAGCCCGAGCGCGCCCGTGATCAGCAGGCCGAGCCCGAGCCGCTGGAGCTCCGGGCCGACGATCAGCGCCTCGATCGACTCGTACAGGATCGCGATTGCCGCCGCGAGGATGAACGCGCCCTCGAAGCCGGCCGAGAAGTACGCGATCTTGCCGTGGCCGTAGTGGTGCTGGCGATCCGCCGGACGGCTGGCGTACCAGAGGCTCGCTGCCGCCACGCCGGTCGCGGCGATGTGGACGATCGACTCCGCGGCATCGGAGAAGATCGCCTTGCTCCCCGTGAGGAAGTACGCGGAGAGCTTCCCGACGAGCATCAGCACCGCCACGCCGAGGCTGACGCCCATCACCTGTTTCTTGATGTCGGCCATCGCACGTCGAGGATACCACCCTCGGCGCGTTTGTCCTCTCAGTCGTCTTCGTCGAGCACTGGATGGATGATGAATCCCTCCTGCTCGACGTTCAGCCGACGGTAGAACATGGGGTGGACGGCGCACATGTCGTCGGTCTGCAGGGCGAGCCGATCGCGGACCGAGTACTCGAAGACCGCCGAGACGTCGCGCTCGTCGGTAGCCTCCACCCGGCCGATGATGCCGAGCTGCGAAACGAGGGTTCGGAAACTGGCCGACGAGTAATTGCCCGGCCACTCCGACGCGGTCTTCGGCGCGATGCGGTCGAGGCGCTTGCCCTCGAAGATCGAGGGGAGGCCGCGAAGCGCGTCGACGATGCGACCCGCCTGCGGATACACCGCGCTGTAGGAGTTGATGACCTCGTTGGCGAGCTCCGTCTCGGCGTTCTGCATCGCCGCGAGGATGTCCTCCGACTCGAAGCGCGGGAAAGTCCCCCGCCGGATCGCTCGATCCGCGATGTGGTTGCACGCGACGATGACCTGGCGCGGCCGCAGGTGCGTGTGCCGGAGGATGAACGGGAACGTCCGCTCCTCGAGATTCGCGCGGTTCGTGAGCTTGTCGCCGAAGTACGGGACCCACATCTTCTCGTAGACGTCCCGGTGCGCGTTCCAGCGGATCTTGCCCTGCGACGCCGGCAGGAGCTGATCGGTGGCCTTCAGGTAGTTGTAGAAGCGCCAGCAGATCAGGCGCATCAAGTCCTTGGACCGCCATACGAGGAAGACCGGGTCCTTCGCGAACTTCAGCGGGTTCGTGATGACGCTCTCGACCAGGTACGGGTAGACCTCGCCCGAGAGGAACACCTTGATGTGAACCCCGTCCGCGGCGTGACGTCGGTTGAAGAGCGAGGCGCACTGAACGAGCGCGGCCGTCGCCTTCATCATCTCCTCGTTGTCGACCTCGTATTGCTCGAGCGAGTCGACGGCAACGATGACCGGCGTCTCTCGCGCGACTTCGAGGGCCGCTTTCTTCCCGGCCTCGAACACGGGGTCCTGGAGGATCTCCTTCAGATTCGTCGCGAAGTCTTTGCTCTCGACGTTGAGGCATCGCTTGAGCACGACGTCGAGCACCCCGAAGATGAACCGCGCCACCGGTCCTCGATCGCGCTCGAACCAGCAGGCCCGGGCGATGTCGGGATGGAAGTCCGCGAGCTCTCGGAAGACGACCGACCACAGGACGACGTCCCAGATCGAGGCGACCGCGTGCACCTGCAGCGCGTCCGACACCTGGCTCCGGTCGCCGGCGAGCGCCATCACGCGCTCGAACACCTCCGGCTCGTCGACGTCGATCGCACGCGCGTTCTCGATCCGCTCCTGGAACTCGAAGTAGTGCGAGAGCGCCGTCTTTCCGGATCCGCGCCGCCCGACGATCAGGTACGTCCGCGGGTCGAGCGCGGGCGCGTTGAAGGCGGTCTCGGAGAAGAAGTAATCGCTGTACTCCGAGCGAAGGCGCTCGATCTCCGTCTCGCAATCGGCGTCGCCGAACGGTCGCGAGCTGCGTACCAGGCTTTCCGTCATCGCTTGTGTCCTCCGGGGTCGCGATTCCGTTCGGTGAGCCCGTCCGGTCGGGACGGGTCACGACGGAAGAACGCTTCCTCGGAGATCGACCTTCGAAGCGCGGGGCCTTGAGACTCCCGTTCCGAGCCGCCTAGGGGGCCGCGTGCGAACGCACCCAGCCCGATGGCGCTCAGCGGGTTCCGTCGGCCGGCAGCACCGAGACGCGCACGCTGCTCGAGTGCGCGCCCGACCGATGCACCCGATGCGTGGCGCGGACGAAATCCTCTTCGGTCGCCTCGAAGATGTTCGGTACATAGCGCTGCGGGTTGCGATCGACGAGCGGGAACCAGGTGCTCTGGATCTGGATGACGATCCGATGCCCCTTCCGGAAAGTATGAAGCACGTCCTGGAGCTCGAGCGGCACATACGTGATCTGATCCGGGAGGAACGGCTGCGGGTGCTCGTAGCTCTCTCGGTAGCGGCCACGGATCACCTCACTGCGAACCATCTCCTGGTAGCCGCCCATCCGTCGGCCCTCGGGCAGATCGGGCGGATCCTCGGCGTCGCCCGGATGTTCGTCGATGAGCTTCACGACCCAATCGGCCGCCGTCTCCGAAGTCGAGACCCAGAGCTCCGCGAGCATCTCGCCCGCGATCGTCACCCCTTCCTCGAGCACCTGCGATCGATACGTCAGCACATCGGCTCGGCGCGACGCGAATCGCTGATCGTCCGTCATGTACTCGCGCGTCATACCGGTGGTGATGCGCTCGGTATGCGGTACGGGGAAGTCGGGATCACTCACGTACTCGTCGAACGCGCCGCCCTCCGCACTCGCGGGAGGATCGAACGACAGCCCGCGGTTCTCGCGCAGGTAGATCCGCCGCGGCTCGCGCTCGGCAGGCGGCCACGTGTCGAACGTACGCCACCGGTTCGCGCCGGTCTCGAAGACGATCGCCTCCGGAAGATCGAGCTCGCCCTCCCGCTTCAGGTGATGCCGGAAGAACGGCGCTTCGATCTCGGCACGGTAGTACTCCGACGTCTTCGACCCGAAACGCAGATTCCCGAGCCGATCGCCATCGCCACGCGCCCAGCCGCCGTGACGCCACGGCCCCATCACGAGGATGTTGAATGCGTCCGGATTTCGCTTCTCGACGGAACGGTAGATCTTCAGCGGACCGTACAGGTCTTCCGCGTCGTACCAGCCCCCGACGGTCATGACGGCCGGGGCCACGTTCTCCAGGTGCGGCAGGATGTTGCGCGACGCCCAGAACTCGTCGTAGTCCGGGTGCTCGGTCAGAGCGTTCCAGAACGGGATCTCACCGTGCAGGTGCTTCTCGTTCGCGTTGCGGAGCGGACCCATGTCGAGGTAGAAGCGATAGCCGTCCGGCGTGCCGTACTGGAAGCGCGGGTTCCTCTCGGTCGTCGGCCCGGACCGCGGGCGGCCGAAGCTCGACAGGAATCCGAACGCGTGCGGCAGGAAGAACGCCCCGTGGTGGTGGAAGTCGTCGAAGTACCAGTCGGCGATCGGCGCCTGCGGCGACACGGCCACGAGCGCCGGATGCGCGTCCACCATCCCCGCCGCCGCGTAGAATCCCGGGTACGAGATGCCCCACTGTCCGACCCGACCGTTGTGGTTCGAGACGTTCGCGAGCAGCCAGTCGATCGTGTCGTAGGTGTCGCTGCTCTCGTCGATCTGGCTCGGGCTCGTCTTCTTCGCGACGTGCGGCGTCATGTTCACGAAGTCGCCTTCCGACATGTAACAGCCGCGGACATCCTGATAGACGAAGATGTACCCCTCCTCCATCATCTCGCGGCTCGGCCCGAGCGAAGAGGGAAGCTGATCCTCGCCGTACGGACGCACGCTGTACGGCGTACGCTTCATCAGCATCGGGTACTTCCGGGACGTGTCGATCGGGGAGTACACGGACGTGAAGAGCTTCACGCCGTCGCGCATCGGGATCCGGTACTCGCGCTTGTCGTAGCGCCCCTCGAGACCGGACGCCGACTCGGCCTCGACGCTCGTCGGCACGGCGTCGCCGCTTCGATCCGCGCCGTCGGGCATCGCACAGCCCGCGACCACGATGAGTAGCCAGAGACCGACCGCACCGGCCGTGCTCGACCCTCTCCCGAAACCCGTCGTTCTCGCGCCCATGAAACGTCCGACCTCCCTTCGAATCTGCGGTATCGGTATTCGGCCGCGCATCCACGCGCGACGGCGACCCTGAGAGGATCTCAAATCCGGGAAGCGACGAGGGGACCGAACCGGGGAACCCGCAAGAGACGAAAGGCCGGGACGAGGAAAGTCGGAGAGAGTCGAAGCGGTCGAAGGAGGGGAAAACCGCGGGCTAGAAGAGGTTCGCGAGGGCCCGCTGGATGGCGCTCGGGCGGCGCCGTTCGGACCGGGCGCGCAGCTCGTTCGAAGGCTGCAATCGCCCGAAATCGCCGAGCGTCGGTCGGATCTCGTCGATCGCCGCGATGAGCTCGTCCATGTTGCCGAACCGCTTCTCGCGCTTCGGGGCAACCATCTTCTTCATCATTCGGGCGAGGTTGCGCGGCGCGTTGGGGATCATCCGGTTGAGCGCCGGAATGCGGTTCCTCTTCTTCGCCTGGAACATCTCCATCGTCGGGACGCCGTGGAACGGGACCTCCCCGACGAGCATCTCGTAGAGCACGATGCCGAGCGAGTAGATGTCGGTGCGGGCGTCCATCTCGCCGGTCGACAGCTGCTCCGGCGAGCAGTATTCGGGGTTCCCGAGGCATTGATCGCCGAGCGTGATGCGCCGCTTCGCCCGCAGATCCTGCGCGATGCCGAAGTCGAGCACCTTCACCAGGCCTTCGCGATCGATCATGAGGTTGTCGCTCTTGATGTCGCGATGCAGGATGCCGTGGCGGTGCGCGGCCGAAAGGCCCTGGGCGACGCCGCGCACGACGAGAAGCGCCTGCTGGGTCGTGAACGCGTCGGATCCGTCGATGATGCGCGCGACGGTTCGGCCTTTGATGTACTCGGTTCCGATGTAGTAGAGGTGCCCCTCACGACCCATCGTGTGGATCTTGGGGATGTTCGGATGATCGAGCCGTGCCAGCACCTCGGCTTCGGCCAGGAAGCGGCGGATCGGCTCTCGATCGCGGCGCGTTAGCACCGGCAGAACCTTCAGCGCCAGGAGGATACCGGATTCGGGGTGGCGAGCCTTGAAGACGAGCCCCATGCCGCCCCGCCCCGCGACCGACAGGATGTCGAATCGCGCGAAGTGGGTCCCGACCATGGACTCGGAGAGATTCGTCGCGCGGAGTGGATCCAGCGGGAGTCTCCCATCATCCGGGTTTTGATCGGCGTTGCCGGCCATCACTCAGGCTCTTCCTCTATGACGCCCGAGGTCACCCTCGGGCCCGGCCCCGACTTCGGGGCGAATCCAGCAGTTTGCTGAGGCGAGCTATGGAATCGATCCGGTCTGATCGGCCCGGACGATCGATCGTTACCGGCGTTCTCCTGCGTTCCAATACAGCTTCCCGCATTAGTAGGATCGCCCGGAACGGCCGGATGTTCCCGCGGAATCCGCGGATTCTGGCTCGATTCGCTTGTCAAATGTCCAAAGTCCCTTATTTTCAGACACTTGGGATCTTCGATCACAATTGCGCGAGAGATCCCGCGGAAGCTGCTCCTCCGACCCGAAAGAGTCTTCGAACCGGTCGGGGGCCCCGGCAGGGTTGCATACGCACACGATCCGCGATTTCGTGACGTCAAATCCGGGATTTTTGGGGGACGGCTTCCCGACCCGGTTCTTGCGTACGACATCGAGGATGTGAGAGCCTCGATGGGGAGAGCCACCCACGGGGCAGTCGAAAAGGATCCGCCAGCGACGGGCTTGCCGAGGCGTCGTCGCTTGGCCGAGGTGAAGAGGAGGCCCGACCATGGTGCGTTCCAACCTTCGTTCCGATCGTTCGATCCGGTCCCACTTGCCCCTGACCTTGCTCGCCTTGGGTGTCCTCGGGACGCTTCTGTTCCAGGCGAACGCCGCAGCCGATACGGCCACGATCATCGCGTCCCGGGACAACACGCTGTACGAGGACACGAGTGGAAACCTGAGCAACGGCGCGGGCAACCACGTCTTCGTGGGCACCACCGGGCAGTCGAGCGGCAACAAGCGCCGCGCGCTGCTCTTCTTCGACGTGACCTCGCTGCCCGACCGCGCCCGCATCGACTCGGTGACCCTGTCGGTGAACTGCAACAACGTCGCGAACGGCTCCTCCCGCACCGTCGGCGTGCATCGCGTACTCGGGAGCTGGGGCGAGGGCACGTCCAATGCGGGTCGCGGCGAGGGGGCCGGAGCCTCTTCGCGCACGAACGACGCCACGTGGATCCACCGGTTCTTCTCCGACACGACGTGGAACGCGGCCGGCGGCGACTTCGTTTCGGAAGCCTCCGGTACCGTCGCCATCTCGGGACCGGGCTCGTACACGGTGAGCTCGACCGCGGCCCTCATCTCGGATGTCCAGCGGTGGGTCGACAACCCGAACGTGAACGCCGGCTGGATCCTCGTCACCGACGAGTCCCAGCAGCGTACCGCCAAGCGACTCGATAGCCGCGAATCGGGAACGCCGGCCAACCGACCGACGCTCACCATCGAATTCACCCGCGAGGAGGACTTCCTCGCGTGCCGGCGCAGCCGGGTCAACGCCGGCAACGGCAACGCGGTGGACGTCCTGACCCTGAACGGGTCGACCGGGAACGGCAACGGCGTGGTCAACCTCGCGACGGGAGCGCCGATCTCGGTCTCGATGCAGGCCTCGCCCGGAGGGCCGAGCCCCGGACCGTTCGTGATGTACCTGCACATCGGAGAGCCCGTCCCGCAGACGCCGGTCGTGACGCTTCCGCGAAACCTCGGGCTGTTCTGCTTCCCGATCCCGCCGACCGGCGGCAACCCGCAGCCGTTCAAGATCTGGAACAACATCGGCCGCCAGCAGCAGCTCGGTAACCCCGACTTCCCGTCGACTCCGGCGCCTTCCGTGGTGCTGAACGCTCCCGCCGGAGCGCCGAACGCAGTCACCGCGACGCTGCAGGCGATCCTTCTCGACGACGGCTCGGCGGCCGACGGGCCCGCAAGCGTGACGAACGCCATCATCCTGCGCGTGCAGTGAGTCGACGGCCGCGCGCTGCCCTCTGCAAACGATCCACGCGCCGCCCCGGCGACGACCGGGGCGGCGCCTTCTTCCATCGAAACTCAGGAGACTCCCCGCGATGAACCCCCGAACGAAGACCTTCGCCCTCCTTTCCGCCCCCTGGACCGCGCTCGTGATGCTGAGCCTGATCGCACTGGTCGGCTGGGCGGCGCTCGAGCCCGTCGTCGCGAGCTCGCCGCGCACGAGCGCCCCGGCGCAAGAAGAGGTGACCGAAAGCGAAGTCGAGCCCGACGTGTTGATGGACTCGATGGTGCGCGTCAACCGCGCCGTGCGAAGGCTGCGACGTCAGATCGCGGATGACTCGAAGAAGGAAGCCAACCTCGCGCTCATCACCACGATCCAGGAAGCGCTCGTCGTGTCGAAGCGTTACAGCCCGTCGGCGCTCGAGGTCGTCCCCGAGGCGGAGCGTCCGGCCTTCCTCGTCGGCTACCGCAAGGTTCTGATCGAGACGATCCGCGCGCTGCTCGACCTCGAGATGGCCGTCCTCGAAGGCGATACCGAATCCGCGCAGAAGCACTTCGACCGGATGCGCGAGCTCGAGAGAGCGGGACACCTGAAGTACCGCGACATGGTCGAAGAGGAGGAAGAACGATGATCGGCGCGAGGCCTCCGCGTTCCGGCGTGGCCGTGCGGTCGATCCTGGTCGGCCTGTGGCTCTTCGGACTTCTCCTCACAAGCGCAGAGGCCTCGAACACCGACCAAGATCAGCGCGACGGCGATACGACGTCGACGTCCCGCCTGGCTGCCGCCGTACACACGCTGTTCCTCGATCACTGCGCGGCCTGCCACACCAAGGAGTCGAACGCGTTCGCCGGTGTGCGCTACCGCGGCGAGCTGAACTTCATCCTCGATTTCGATCGCCTGCGGGACAGTGACTTCGTGGATCTCGAGACGCCGGAGCAATCGGAGCTCTACCTCGTCATCCGCGACGGCGAGATGCCCGACGCGCGGGCCGTACGCGACGGCATGTCTCGGCTGCTGAACGCGGCCGAGTCGGCCACGGTCCTCGCCTGGATCCGCGCCGGCGCCCCGGCACCCGCCGACTCGCTCCGTCGCGCCGACCGAGAGCACGCGGACTCGGACGACGCCGAGGCGCTCGACGACCTCCCCGACATCGCGGAGCTCGAGGAGCTCGATCCCGATCTCATCGATCGCGGCGAGGGAGCCTTCAACGACTACTGCCTGCAGTGCCACGACGCCGCGAGGTCCCTCGACAAGACGAAGGATCTTGCCGGGTGGCGAACGACGGTCCGACGCATGGCTTCCAAGTCCGGCGCCCACATCCCGTCACGCGAGCTCGAACCGATCGCGGTGTACCTGACATCGCTGGATCGCAAGGAGGGGGACCTCGGACTCGGCGAAGACATCAAGTCGGAGCTCCGCTCGTTCATCGACAACCTCGACGTGAGCGCGACCTTCGGGACGACCTTCCGCCAGAGCGCACGCGATGACGCCGTTCAGAACGACGGCTTTCAAACCGAGCTCTGGATCGGCGCCGAATGGCACGCCACCGGCCCCTTCACGGCTCGGATCACCGCGTGCTACACGTGCCACCGCTCGAACGAGCCCGAGGGCGATCGGCTGGAGCTGGTCGAAGGGGCCTTCCGATTCGATATCGACCGCGCCCTCGATCTCAACGAAGACGGCCCGCAGGCCGCCGTCGACGCAGGCCGTTTCCTCGTGCCGTTCGGCGGCCTCGGCGCGCAGGCCCATCCGGCGGCCTCCCGCACGGTGACGATGCCGCTGATCTACAACATGGGACAGGGCGTCAACCGCGACGACATCGGACCGGCGGTCATCCCGATGCCGTACTCGGACGAGGGTGTCCTCGCCACGTTCGCGCTGCCGCTCGTGGCGGACGTCAACGCGACGTTCGATGCGTACGTGGTCAACGGCCTCCAGGGCGTGACCGACGTCAACTTCTTCGAGAGCCGCGACTACAACGACAACAACTCGGATCCCTCCGTCGGAGGCCGCGTCACCTTCGGGACGCCCTATCTGCGCGCCGGCGCCTCGCTCATCTCCGGACGCATGGACGACGACGAGTTCGAGAAGCGCCTCAACTACGACATCATCGGCGTCGATCTCACGGCGCGATATCGGAACCGTGTGCGCGTCCAGGCCGAGTGGGCGAAGCGCTCCAACGATCAGTTCACCTTCGCGGACGGGAATCCCCGAGGCAACACGGATGTCGAGGGATACTCCATCGAGGGAGATCTCCTGCTCATCGAAGATCCCGGCATCTCCCTGATCGCCCGCTGGGACGCGATCCGAAACGACGGCGACATCGTCCCCGCCGGCAGCTCGCTGACCGACCCGAGCTTCGGGGTCCGGCGCGTTACGTGGGGCTTTCGATTCGCGCTTCCGTTCGGCAGCTCGCTCGTCCTGAACCACGAGCACTGGACCATGCCCGACGATCTGGACAGCGTCGACCTGATCGGGGTGCGCTGGATCGCGACGTTCTAGGATCGGCCCTGCTCGCCGCCGGCCGGCGCAGCTAGTACGCTGTCGCCTTCAAGCGGGCCCGAGGGAACAACGATGATCCTGACGAACGACTGGCGATCGATGGCGAGGACTCCGGTCCTCTTGATGGTGTGCGTCCTCCTCGCGGTCTCCTGCTCGACGCCCGGGAGCGGCGACGATCCGGCGCGCCTCCCGTTCTCGCTCGCCGTTCAGGATCTCGACGATCAGGAATACGACCTCGGAGCGCGCCACCTCGATCAGGGCGAGACGATCGCGCTGTTCTTCTTCAGCCCGTCGAGCCCCACCAGCGAAGCGCTCGCCGGCGACCTTCGCACCTCGGTCGAACCGTTCCGCGATCGCGTCCGAATCCTCGGCATCACCCCGGGCCCGTCGAATGCCATCTCCGCGGACCGAATTCGCAAGGCCGCCTCCGACTGGAAGCTCGACGTTCCCCTGCTCCGGGATTCGGACCTCGCGCTGGTCAACAACCTGTACCTCGCCGGCATCCCCGCCCTCGTCGTCCTGACGCCCGATCGGCACCTCGCCTACCGCGGATACCGTCCTCCCTCGAACTGGGACACGGTGCTCGACTAGAGCACGAGCCTCCCCTCCCTGCCTCGGTCGGAAACCCTCGCACGAGGTCGCGCTCTGCCTTCCCCGAGACAAAAAACCGCACCGATCGGAGAAACCCGCTTCAGCCGACGTCCGTCTCTCCGAGAAGAGACTGGGGGACCCCGATTCTTCGGGGTAGCGACAAACGGGAGGTCACAACAAGGAGACCCGCAATGTCGGCCCGGAACGTTCTCGTACTCATGCTCCTGCTCACCGTCGCAGCTTTCGCGACGACGGCAGCAGCCGGTACGCTTTCGGTTCCCGGCGACCATGCCACGATCCAGGCCGCGATTCAGGCCTCCCGTGACGGCGACATCATCCTGGTCAACCCCGGCCGCTTCGCCGAATCGATTGACTTCCTCGGCAAGGCCATCCACGTCCTGAGCTCGCACGGCCCTGCATCCACGATCATCGATGCCGGTCGCGCCGGAAGCGTCGTCGTGTTCCAGAGCGGCGAAGACTCGGAAGCCGTTCTCGAAGGCTTCACGCTGACCGCCGGTTCCGGCACCGTCGTGGTGAACACCGTCTACGGCGGCGCGGTTCTGTGCGACGGCGCCTCCCCGACTCTTCGCGACAACGTCATCCGCGACAACACCGCGACATTCGGTGGAGGCATCGCCTGCATCCGCGGCGCGAGCCCGCGCATTCTCTCGAATCGATTCCAAGAGAACGGAAGCCTGCACGGCGTCCAGATGCCCACGATGGGGGGCGCCCTGTACTGCGACGGCTCCTCGCCCGAGATTCGACGCAACACGTTCGAAGACAACCAGGCGAGCGCGATCGGCGGAGCGGTCGCGATCACGGCGAGCTCCTCGGCGCTTCTCGTCGAGAACGTCATCCGCAGCAACCACGCTGGGCCCGCCAGCGCGATCGGCGGGGGCGTCGGCGTCACGTCGAACGCCATCTGCTGGGCCGAAGAGAACCTCGTCGAGCTCAACGGCGCGCAAACCGGAGCCGGCATCTACTGCGGTGACGGCGCGACGCTGGTTGCCGTCGGCAATGCCATCGTGAACAACCGCAACAGCGGCACGGGTGGCGGCATCGCGCTCGTCGGCGACACCGATTCCCTCATCCAGGGCAACTTCCTGCAACGCAACTCGGCGCTCTCGGGATGCGGTATCTACTGCCGCCGATCGAACGCGGAGCTCCTCGACAACGAGATCGTCGAACACGTTCAGATCCTCGCCTTCGGCGGTGGGATCGCCTGCGACGAACGCAGCAGCGCCCGCATCCAGGGCAATCTCATCCGAGACAACGAAGCTCGCGTCGGCGCGGGAATCCTCGTAGGCGACGAGTGCGACGTGAAGGTCATCGCCAACCGGATCCAGAACAACCTCGCCCAGGGAAGCGGCGCCGGCCTCCACTGTCTCGACTCGATCCTCACCCTTGCCGGAAACGTCATCGCCTTCAACGACGCGCGGCGCGGCCACGGCGGCGGGGTCTACGTCGGTCAAACGGAAGCGACGCTCGCGAACAACACCATCGCGTACAACCATGCTCGCGCGCCCGAGCCGGAGACGACGTCCGGCGGTGGGCTCTTCGCGGATACTTCCATCGTCACCGTCGTGAACTCGATCTTCTGGGGCAACGAGTGTGTCCAGGATCCGCAGATCGACATGCACGGCGGATCGGCCACGGTCTCGATGAGCGTTGTCGAGGGAGACTGGCCGGGAGTCGGAAACCTCGAAGCCGATCCGCGATTCGTCGCGCCCGGCCGCCACGATCTGCACCTGCGCATCGACTCCCCGTGCATCGATGCCGGTGACGACAGCGCGATGCTCAACGATTTCGACATCGACGGCGATGATCGTCGCATCGAGGGTGATGGCGACGGCACCGCCCGCGTCGACATCGGCGCCGACGAGATGCGGATCGAGATCGCCGCACTCTACGGTACGGTGAACGACGCCTCGCCCGACCTGGCCGATGTCGTCCGCGTGGAGGGTCGCGTCCCCGATCACGAGCGCGTGGTCCGCCTCGACACGCGCGAGCCGTTCTCGATCCACGTCGATGCTCCACCCGCCGGCCCGGCCTCGGCGCGCTACGTGCTCTACGTGTGGCGCTCGGCCCCGGACCCCGCGACCGTGACGCCCTATCCACGCGGTCTCGGCTGGACGGCGCTTCCGACCCCGCTGATCGCGAACCCGCAGAACCAGCCGACGAAGGTCTGGAACAACCTCGGCTTCCGCAAGAACCTCGGCGAGCCCGACTTCGATTCAGGGCCGGCGCCTTCGATGCCGATCCACGTGCCCGGCGGCGCGCCCTTCCCCGTCGTGCTCACCGTCCAGGGCTTCATCCAGGATCTCGGCTCGGCGGCGGACGCTCCCCTCAGCGTCACCAACGCGATCGTCCTCGACATCACCGATCCGAAGGACGGATAGCGCCGCCTGCTTTGCTCAGGGCGAAGCGTCCCACATTCCGCGGAGCCTCGACGCTACATCCACCTTTGCCGACGTCGGCGCCGCCTCGTCTTCCGGAGCTTCGGGACCGACGGCAACGCGCTCGAGTCGATCGAGCATGCCGTCCGGCAGGAATCGGCTCCGTGGCGCGTACAGATGAGCATCGCCGCGACGCGACTGCTGTCGCACGTAGTAGCGCAGCGGCTGCACGAGGATGAGCCGATCGCGCGCCCTTGTCATGGCGACGTAGAGCAGTCGCCGCTCCTCTTCGATCTGCTCCGTGTTCCCCGTCGACATGTCGGACGGGATGCAACCGTCGACCACGTTCAGCACGTAGACGACGTCCCATTCCTGTCCCTTGGCCGAGTGGATCGTCGACAGCACGAGCCAGTCCTCGTCGAGATGCGGAGGCCCGGCCTCGTCGCCCGTCGCGTTCGGCGGATCGAGCGTGAGATCGGTCAGGAAGCGCTCGCGCGATGCGTACTGCGCCGAGATGTGCTCGAGCTGCTCGAGGTCGCTGTCCCGCAGGTGCGGCGCCTCGTGAAGGCGCTCGAGGTGCGGTCGGTACCACTCGCGCACCAGCCCGACCTGGCCGCCCCATTCCCCGCCCGCGAGCGATTGCAACATCTCGACGAGCGCCGGCCAGTCGGCCGCGGCCGAGGCCGGAGGCCGGAAGTGCGCGACGGCCGCGGCGTCGAACCCGCGCTCGGCCACCTCGTCGAGGCACCGCGACGCGTTGGCCGGGCCGACACCGGGAAGGAGCTGCAGCATGCGGAAGCCCGCGATCCGATCGCGCGGATTCTCGGCAAAGCGAAGCACGCACATCACGTCCTTCACGTGCGCCGCCTCCAGGAACTTCAGGCCCCCGTACTTCACGAAAGGGATGTTCCGCCTCGCGAGCTCCACCTCGAGCGCGTCGGAGTGGTGCGCCGCGCGCATCAGGACGGCCTGCTTCTTCAGCGGAACACCCGACTCGCGGTGTTGCAGTACCTGCTCGACGACATGATCGACCTGGCCGACCTCATCGGCGACCGAAGCGAGCACCGGCTTCTGCTCCGAGCGCCGCGACGAACGAAGGTTCTTGGTGAACCGTTCGTCGGCTTGCTCGATGACCGCGTTGCAGGCATCGAGGATCGACTGCGTGGAGCGATAGTTCTGCTCGAGCGTCTGCACGCGCGCCGGCGGATCGAAGTGCTCGGGGAAGTCGAGGATGTTGCGAACGGACGCGGCACGGAACGAGTAGATCGACTGCGCGTCGTCGCCCACGACCGTCACCCCCTGCCCATCGGGGCACAGACCGAGGAGGATGGACGCCTGCAGCGTGTTCGTGTCCTGGTACTCGTCCACGAGCACGTGGTCGAATCGCTCTCGCACGCGCGCGGCAAGCGCGGGCTCGGCCATCAGGTAGTACCAGTACAGCAGCAGATCGTCGTAATCGAGAACGTTCTGCTTCTGCTTGGCCTCGACGTACGCCTTGAACAGACCGCGCAGATCCTCGGCGTGCTTCTCGCACCACGGGTACTCCGTCTCGAGCGTCTTCTCGAGCGGGAGCTGCGTGTTGACCGCGTGGGAGTAGATCGCGAGGCACGTACCCTTGCGCGGGAACCGCGTCTCGCTGCGGCCAAGCCCGAGATCGTTACGCACGAGATTCATGAGGTCCGCGGAATCCGAGCGATCGAGAACCGTAAACGTCGGATCGAGACCGACGCTCTCGGCGTGCATGCGGAGCAATCGATTGGCGATGGCGTGGAACGTACCCGACCAGCGAATGCGTCCCGGAGATGCCGGGCGTGCCCCCGGGGTCTCGGCTTCGCCGGCACCGGATCCCGCGACGGCCGCCGCCGCTTCGTAGGATCGCGCGGCGATGTGCTCGGCTCGGCGCGTCATCCCGGCCGCCGCACGCCGCGTGAACGTCAGGAGCAGGATCCGTCCCGGGTCGGCCCCGCTCGCCACGAGCCACGCCACACGATGCGCCAGCGTGGTGGTCTTTCCCGTTCCGGCGCCGGCGATGATCAGGAGAGGCTCCTTCGGATCCGCCTCGGCCGCCGCCCTCTGCTCTCGATTCAAGTCCATCCCGGCAGTGTACCCGGTGTCACGAAAGGTTGCACTCGCGGACGCGAAGTCCGCGACCTCCGCCGGGCGCGGTTCTCGACGAGCGTTCCTCGACGCGCCGAACTACCGTTGCCGCAATCATCTGCGACGAAGCCCGTCGAAGCACCGTTCGGTTCGGCACGGTGCGTGCTTCCCTGGTCCTCGCCGGGCTTCGTCGTGCTCCGACGCCGTCCGGACCGTGAAAACGTACCGACGCGATCCAAACAACGCGCGGACGGCCGGACGACTTCCTTCCTAAACGAGATCGGCCACGGTCACGGCTGGCGGAACGGGCGCGGCAAGCCCCGCAGAGGCGGCCTCGCCCTCGACCCTCCCCGGGGTCGAGGGTGACCGCAACCCCTCTCGCTCGCGCGGCTTTCCTCGCTCGCGGCCATGCGATACCATGGATCTTTCGGGTATCCGGGTCGGCGTGAGAGAAGCGTATGCAAGATTCGATCGGTCAGGGCGGCGCGACCGGCGTGCTCGAGGCCTGCTCGTGCTGCGGACTGCTGCAGGAGCTCCCCGATCTGCGTCCGGACCACCGCTTCCGATGTGCACGGTGCCGGACCCCCCTGCCCGACCGGCGTAAGTCGATCCGCTCCGATTCGCGGGCGTCCGCCTTCGCCACCGCCGCGCTGATCCTGTACCCGTTCGGCATCGGGCTACCGATGCTGCGCGTCGAGCAGTACGGCTACCTGCGAGACACGAGCGTCATCGACGGCGTCGCGAGCCTCTACGCACACGGAGACGTCGCGGTCGCGACCATCGTGCTGCTCTGCTCCGTCGTCATTCCTCTCGGCAAGCTCCTGGCGATCCTCACCCTGACCTCGCGTGTATTCGACCTCGCGGGACACCATCGCGCGGTGACCTATCGCCTCGTCGAATGGACCGGTCGCTGGGGCATGCTCGACGTCCTCGTCGTCGCGGTCCTCGTCGCGGTCCTCAAGCTCGGCGATCTCGTCGAGGTGAAACCGGGATCGGGCGCGCTGGCGTTCGCGAGCGTCGTCATCCTGAGCCTCCTCGCGACGGCCTTCTTCGATCCGCACAGCCTTTGGGACTCCGAGGAGCAGCCGACGTGAGCGAACCCCGCCCCGAGATCCCCGTGGCCCTCGCCGAGCCGAGACGGCGCGTTTCGATCGCCTGGATCATCCCCGTCATCGCGGTGGCCCTCGCCGGCTTCCTCGCGTATCGATCGGTCAGCATGCGGGGCGTGCGGGTCACCGTCGTCCTGCAGGAGGGTCGCGGCATCAAGTCGGGCGACGCCGTGCGCTATCGAGGCATCGACGTCGGACGCGTTCGCACCGTCGAGCTGCTCGACAGCCTGCAGTCGGTGCGGCTCGTGGTGAACCTGACGAAGCAGGGCGATCGCATCGCCCGTCGCGGAGCCCGCTTCTGGGTCGTCCGGCCCGAGATCCGCCTCGAGGGCATCGAGGGGCTCGAGACACTGATGGGGCCGCATTACCTCGCGGTTCTTCCAGGCGAGGGACGCCGAATCCGGCAATTCGTCGGGCTCGAGGAGGCGCCCATCGTCGAAGAGGTCGACCCGGACGACCTCGAGGTACTCGTGCGGACGCCGCGCCAGGGCAACCTGCTCCCCGGCGGACCTGTCATGTTCCGCGGGATCGACGTCGGGGTCATCACGAGTGTCGGGCTCACGAGCGACGGCGGCGCCGTGGAAGCACGCCTGCACATCGAGTCGAGGTATGCGCCACTCATCCGGCAGAACTCGCGCTTCTGGCGCGTCGGAGGCGTGAAGGCCGAGCTCGGCATCAGCGGCGTCGAGCTCGATATCGATTCTCTGCCCACGCTCCTCAAGGGCGGGGTGGGCATCGCGACGCCGCCGCAGGATCGGGCCGGCGAGCCGGTGCGCACCGGACATCGTTTCACGCTCGCGCCGGCCGCGCAGTCGGAGTGGCTGCGATGGGAACCGCTCGTGGCCGTCGGCAGCACGCTCCTGCCACCCGGCGCCTCGCTGCCCCGCAACGTGCGAGCGAAACTTGCCTGGAAGCAGGGGCGCATCTTCGCCGGCGCGCGATCCCGACAGGGATGGATCCTGCCTACCGAGCGCGGCGTCCTGATCCCGCTCGATCTGCTCGAACCGAGCGAACGAGCGCGCGAGGAGTCCGTCGTCCTCGAGATCGCGGGTGAGATGGTGCCGCTCACCGAACCGATCTGGACCGAGAACGGCCTGGCGCTCGCGCAGCTCGAGCTTCTCGACGAGATTCGGCTGTGGTCGGTCCAGCGCATCCGGGGGTTCGAAGAGGTCGAGGACTGCGTCCTGTGCGGCGACCCGAACGCCGACGTCGTTCCCCTCGCCGCGGATCGCCTCGTCGAGAAGGACGGGATCTGGGTGCTCGACGACTCCGTCTCCGTCGGCCGGGACTGGAACGGCGCGGCGGTGCTGGCCCGAAGCGACGGAAAGCTCGTCGGCATCCTGGTGATCGACGACGACCTGACGCGCGTCGTGCCGGTGCCCGAGCAACTCCTCGACAACGACGAGCCGCGCTGACCCCTCGTCCCCGCAAACGCTTGCCCTCTCGACTGCTTACGGGCCGGAGGATTGTCCGAAAACGGCCGAAAAGTTAGGCTGGTCCCCCGTCTCACCCCACATTCTAGACCCGTTCGAGGGATTCCATGGCACGACCGAAGACCGCTTCCCGTACCTCGAAGACCACGCGTTCGACGAAGAGCTCCCCGTCGAAGAGCAAGGCGACCGCCAAGAGCTCGAAGGCCGCCTCGACCGGTCTACAGCCCACGAAGGAAGAGCTGCTCCACGCGTACCGCGTCGCGGTTCGATCGCGCGCCACCGAAGAGTACATCGTCCGGCTCGTCAGCAAGGGCGAGGTGAAGTTCGCCATCTGGGGACCGGGTGAAGAGGTCCACGGATCGGCGACGGCGCTCGCGCTCTCGAAGGTGGTCGACCCCTCGCGATTCGGGCTGGTCCCGCACTACCGGTCGGGCTGCCTGTGCTCGATGTGGTGCGAGCTGAACGGCTGGAACGAGTTCACGCTCTCGGTACTGCGCCAGCAGTTCTCCAAGGACACCGACGCGATGAGCCGCGGTCGGCAGATGGTCTATCACCTCCATCTGCCGGACATGGGCATCCTGCCCGTGCAGAGCCCCGTCGGCATGCAGCTCGGCAAGGCGGCCGGCTATGCGATGGGCTACCGATACGTCGGCGTCGAGAAGGGCATGGCGATCGGCATCGTCGGCGACGGCACCACGGCCGAGGGCGACATGCACGACGCCATGAACGCCGCGAGCGTGTGGAGCCTCCCGCTCCTCGTGCTCGTCACCGACAACGGCGTCGCCATCAGCACGAACCCCGACGACGGGCGTGGCATCAAGAACTTCGAGTCGTACGCCGGTGGGTTCGGCGTGCGCCACTTCCAGTGCGACGGCCGCGACTTCTGGGATACGTTCCAGACGACCCTCGAAGCCGCGCGCTACATCACCGAAGAGCAGAAGCCGGCGCTCATGCACGTGCGCGACCTGCCGCGCTTCAACGGCCACAGCTCGGCGGCCGACGTCACTTTCGACCTCTCGCAGGACGACCCGCTCGTCTCGTTCGGCCAGAAGCTCGTCGAGCTCGGCCACCTCGAGGAGAGCGAGATCCTCAAGCGCGTGCCCGGCGAAGGCCGAGATTTCTTCGCGCACCACGAGCCGGGATCGATCATGCAGGTCGAGATCGACATGGTGAAGCAGACGATCGACCAGGTCCGGGCCGAGCCCGATCCACCCGTCGATTCCGTCCTCGATCACATCTACCGTCCCTTCCCCGCCGTCGAAGAGAAGTGGGGCGAAGGACAGACGGTCATCACCTACGCGGGCGCGATTCGCGCGGCCGTGGACAATATCGTGACGAACCACGGCGGCCTCTTGTGGGGCCAGGACGTCGGCGATCTCGGCGGCGTCATGACCGCGACCGCCGGCCTGAAGGCCAAGCATCCCGATCGCATCCTCGACACGCCGCTCAACGAGCCGATGGCCGTCGGAACGGGATGCGGCGCCGGTCTTCACGATTCGATCGTCTCGATGCCGGAGATCCAGTTCGGCGACTACTCGCTCAACACCGTGCACTGGCTGGTGCACATGGGCAACCTCTACTGGGCGACCAACGGCCAGCAGACGTACGCGACGATCGTTCGCATGCCGACCGATCCGTTCGGCGGTGGCGCGATGTACCACTCGATGAGCCTCGACGGCTATTTCTCGGCCATCCCCGGGCTCGTCCTGGTGATGCCGTCGACGAGCTTCGACGTGTACGGCCTGCTGATGACGGCGGCCGAGTACCGCGGGCCGGTCGTCTTCCTCGAGCCGAAGTGGATGTACCGAATGGCGCTCGGTCCGGCATTCCCGGGCGAGCCCACCGAGAAGGACGCGATCAACGCGCTGAAAAAGCGCGTCACGCGAGGCGAGATCCCCGAGATCGATCCGAGCGTGCGAGTACCGTTCCAGCGAGCCGCGATCCGTCGGCCGGGTAGCGACGTCACGATCGTCGCCTGGGGCCGCGCGGTGTGGACTTCGATGGAAGCGGCGAAGGCCCTCGAGGCCAAGGGGATTTCGGCCGAGGTCATCGACCTGCGAACGCTGGTTCCGCCCGATCTCGACACCGTGTTCGAGAGCCTGACGCGCACCAAGCGCCTGGTCGTCGCCGCCGAGGACCGTCCGTTCGCCGGCTTCGTCCGCGCGATCCAGGGCGCCGCGGTGGATCGATTCCCGGGGCTCCCGACGCGAGCGATCGGTCAGAAGAACGTTCCCGGCATCGCGCAGTCGCACGTCCTCGAGGACGCGACGGTGCTCACCGATCGGGACGTGGCGCAGGCCTCGCGCGAAGTGATCGACATGAAGACGGGCGGCGGCACCAGCGGCTGGTCGTGGCTCCCGCCCCGCTACTCGACGGGTTGATCGCTCGCATCACGACGCAATTCCGACACGCTTCCTAGGACTCGGTCTTCGGACCGCTCTCCTGGATGATCGTGTCGAGGTCGAACGAGTTTTCCTCGCCGGGGAACTTCTCGTTCGCGACATCCTCGACGAAGGAGCGCGCGCTGTCCCGGATCACCTGCGCGACGTTGGCGTAACGCTTCGCGTGCTTCGGCAGGAAGTCCTCGTACATTCCCATGATGTCGTGGAACACCTGCACCTGGCCGTCGCAGTGCGGGCCGGCACCGATCCCGATCGTCGGGATGCTGAGGCTCTCCGAGATCTTCTTCGCGAGCGGCGCCGGCACGAGCTCGAGCACGATGGCGAACGCGCCCGCCTTCTCGAGCGCCTTGGCGGCGAGCATCAACCGCTCGGCGGCCTCGTCGCCGCGTCCCTGCACCCGGAAGCCTCCGATCATGTGGATCGACTGGGGCGTGAGACCGATGTGTCCCATCACGGGGATACCGGATGCGACCAGCGTTCCAACGACCGGACCCATGCGGCGACCGCCCTCGATCTTGACGGCCTGCGCCCCGCCCTCGGCGATCGCGCGCTTGGCGGTGCGAAGGGAGAGCGGCAGGTCGGACGCCGAGTAGGTCGCGAACGGCAGGTCGATCACGATCATCGCCTTGTGCGCCGCGCGAGCCACCGCTCCGCAGTGGTGGATCATCATGTCGAGCGTCACGCGCAGCGTCGAGTCGTGGCCGAGCACCACCATGCCGAGGGAATCGCCCACCAGCAGCATCGGTACGCCGACCTCGTCCAGGATCTTGGCGGAGGTGTAGTCGTAGCTGGTGACCATCGCGATCTTGCGACCCTCCTCTTTCATCGTTCGGAGGTCGTGGATGGTCGTTCGTCGCTTGCCCATGGTGATTCCTCGGATTGCGGACTCGATCAGCGCCCGGACCGGTCGGCGTCGGACCGTCCCGGCGTCGGATCGCGTAGTGTACGCGGTCCCCGTGAGGTTGGGTAGGGGTCGAAGCGACTCGCCTGTGGGAATCGGCGGCTCACGCGATGCGCAGGAGCCGTTCGCCGATCAAAAAAGCGGGGGTGTCAGTTGCGGTAGGCCTGGTGGCATTCCTTGCAGGAACGCCAGATCCGCGTGAAGGTCTCGTCGAGCTCCGAGTGGTCGGCCACGCCGGCGCCGCCGTCCGCCTTCCACGACTGGAGCTTCTCGTGCAGCAGCTCGACGTCCTCGAGCGAGAGCGCGAACCGCTTCTGGAAGTCTTCCGGCTGCTCCTTCACGTAGTCGAGCTTGCCCGATTCGACGAAGTGGCCGAGAAGGATCGCCGCCTCGTTGACCGGGTCGACGTCCGGGTGCTCCGGATCGATCGCCCATCCTCGGCGCTGGAATGCCTTGATGCGATCGGAAACGCGGGCCATCTCCACCATCGAGTGACGGAAGCCCTCGAAGGGATGCGCTGCCGGGAAGTCCCACTCGAGCGCGGTCGACTCGCTCGCGCTCGGAATCCGCGCGAACGCCACCGTGTCGTACAGACCTTCGTAGTTCGGCGCGGTTCCGCACCACTGCCGCATCTCGGCCATCGCCTGCTCTCGCGGGGCGCCATCGACGACGATGCGTCCGATCGCGGCGGCCGCCGGTCCACGGTGCCGACCGTGGAAGCAGTGGACGAAGAACGGGCCGTCGAGCTCGCGGAACGTCTTCGCCATGCGCTCGATCTGTTCGTCGGTGATGGTCTTGTACTGGATTGGGATGTGGACGTAGCGCATGCCGAGCTCGGCGGCGGTCTCGGCGTCCGGGGTCTTCCCGTCGACCGAGAGGATCGTCTTCACGCCCATCGCCGCGACTCGCTCGAGGCCGGCTCGTCCGAGCGGCTCGCTGCCGGAGGCGATGTTGGGGCTCAGCTGGAACACGTTTTCGACTTCGGGATGGTTCTCGGGAACGGCCTCACCGATGGCCAGCTTGCCGGCAAGCTCGTACGGCGACTCGTCGAGGAGCAGGGGGGCCGGCACCTGGCCGTCCGCCGCGCCGGCGGACTCCGCTCGGTCGACCACCGTGTCCACGCTCGACGACTTCGCCGCGATCGCCATCGCGGTGGCGACGAGGAGCAGCGCGCCCATCAATCCGAGAGCCGTCTTCTTCATGGCACTTCCCATCCCGAATCCTTCCTTGCTCTCACCGTCCTGGCCAGATACTTGGCCGCGTCCCTTCTTGGCCGGTCATTCGTCGTTCCCGATCAGAAACGACTCGCCCCGCGCGTCGCCTGGGCGAATCCACTGGTTTGCAAGCGTGATGCCAACGGCCTGAAAGCCAGTCAAGACACTTACATGAAAGCACTTATGACACACAGCACATCAGACGGAGGCCGGCACGGCCGGGTGGGCTCGTCACTGCGCTGTAACGAGTGTCAACGATCGTTGACACCCGCCCCCCAACGGGTGACGGATCCGGCCCACGCGGCTGCTAGAATGCCGGCCGGATCGCCCCGCACTTCACGCCAGGAAACTCCCAAGTTCATGACAGATGCGACCCTTCCGCCGACGGACCTCGAGCGCGCCCTCCAGGAGGGACTCGAGGCGCGGGCGAGCCTCCTCGAGGAGCTCCACGCGGAGCGCACCGACTGCTACCGGCTGCTTCACGGCCCGGCCGAGGGCTGCCCAGGACTGACGATCGACCGCTACGGCCCCGTCCTCCTGGTGCAGACCTGGCGGGAGCCCATCTCGCCGGACGCGCTCGATTCCCTCGCCCGGATCGCCGGACGCGTCGTCGGCGCCGAGCTGCACGCCGTCTGGAATCATCGCGGCAAGGGGCCTCGGGAGTCCTTCTCCGACTGGCACGCGATCGAACCGATCGAGCCGGCGACCGGGCACGAGATCGGGCTCGCGTTCGACGTCCGGCCTCGCCACCGAGGCCTCGATCCGCTGCTCTTCCTCGATCTGCGGGTCGCACGCCGACGCGTGCGCTCCGAAGCGGCGGGCAAGCGCGTGTTGAACCTGTTCGCCTACACGTGCGGCGTGGGCATCGCCGCAGCGGCCGGGGGTGCCGAGAAGGTCGTGAACGTCGACTTCGCCTCTTCGTCGCTCACCATCGGCCGCGAGAACGCTCGTCGCAACGGCGTGGAGTCGGTTTTCGAGACGTGGCAGGACGACGTCTTGCCGACCGCGCGACAGCTCGCGGGCCTTGCCCTGACCGACCGGCGTCGCCGCCCGCGACCGCGGCCCTCGATCGAGCCGCAGACATTCGATCTCGTCGTGCTCGATCCGCCGAGCTGGGCGACCGGTCCCTACGGAGCGGTCGACGTCGTGCGCGACTATCCGGGCGTCTTCAAGCCGGCGCTACTCGCCACCGAGCCCGGAGGCGCGATGATCGTCACGAATCACTCGCCGCGCGTCACGCTCGAAGACTGGCTCGGCATCCTGGAACGCGCCGCCGTCAAAGCCGGTCGCCCGCTCCGCGAGATCGAAGTACTCCCGCCCGAATCGGATTTTCCGAGCTTCGACGACCGCCCCCCGCTCAAGGTCGCGTTCCTCACGATCTAGGATCGACCGCCGCACCCTCGTCTTCCGGAATCGTGACGCCGATGCGCGTTGCATCCCCGTGCGCCGTCTGGCAGACTTCGGTAGCCGAGGCACACGGGAAGGAGGGAGCAGGAGTGATCGGGAACGAGCGACGGACGGCCGATGCGAAACGATCGATGGCGATCGTGACGAACGCCGACGGCGGGCTCGGCCACTACGTCGCGCACCTGTACGCCCCCCTCCGCGCCCACTTCGACGTTCGCTTCCTCACGTTCACGGATCAGACGCCGGACGAGCTGGTCCGGGCCGCCGTGCCGTCGATCGAGCCGTGCCTCGACCTCGCTCACGCGGCCAGCGCCGACGCGATCACGCAAAGCCTGGTCGAACCGAGCATCGATCTGGTGAACGTGCAGGTCGGCAACACCGTCGGACTGAACGCCGACTTCTTCCGGGATTGGATGACCGATCTGCGGCTGCGGGGAATCCCGATCTTGCAGACGATCCACAACGTCCGGCCACCCGCGACCCTGCCCGTCGATATCGCCCGCATCCACGATCTGTACCGACTCGCCGATGGATTCGTGGTGGGCAATCGCCGCGAACGAGAGCGCCTTCTCGCCGATATCGACCTCGACGGCCGACCGATCTTCGAAGCGCCGCACGGGCCCTACGAATCCTTCGCGAACGTCACGCGAACGCGCGCCCAGGCGAGAGAGTCGCTCGATCTGCCGCCGGACGCCGAGGCGGTGCTCTTCTTCGGACGACTTCGCCCCGACAAGGGCCTTCAGGTACTTCTCGACGCCTTCGCCCGGCTGCGCGAGGACCGGCCGCGAGCCGTTCTGCTCATCCAGACGCACGCGCATCGAACGCCGGGCTGGGCGGCCGCGCTCCGGGAGATCGAGTGCGCGGACGATCGCATCCGGATCCGTCGGGGCTACGCGCCGCTCGGAGAAGTGGCGAGCCTCTTCCTCGCCTCCGACATCGTCGCCCTGCCCTATCACGCGATCTCGCAGAGCGGTGTGCTGAACCTCGCGCGCGCGTTCCGTCGACCCGCCGTCGTCACGGAGGCATTCGACGAAGCCGCGACCGTCGCGAAGACCGGAGGCCTCGTCGTCCCCGCCGGGAGCGCGCACGATCTTGCATGCGCGATGGACGAGCTGCTCGCCCTGCCGGCAGCCGAGCGGGATCGCCGGGGCGCGGTCGGCCTCGAGCATGCGCGCCGCTACGAAGGCTGGGATCGAAACGCCCTCGCCGTCCGTCGCGCCGCCGACGCGGTGCTCTCCGCGCCCCTCGCTAGTCCACGAAGCCCCAGCGGAGCGTGACGAAGCGGCCCGGCTCGACGTCGATGACGTGCAGCCGAACGATCCGGCCGTCCTGCCCGCGCCCGAGCGGCGCCAGCCGATAGCGCACGAGATACGTGTGCCCCACGACCGGATCCAGATGCTGGACTCCCTCGCGGTCGAACGTGTTCATGACTTTCTGTCCGACGCCGTAGTGCTTGGGTCGTCCCTCCGCATCGGTGTAGAAGATGCGGCGGCGGTCGAGGAACAGCGAGTGGAACACGCTGATCGGGGAACGGACGGCCACGTCCGTCGGCTGGGCGCCGGAGTCGACGCGCACGTCCCCGAGGTCGACCACGTTGACCTTCTCGTTGCGAACGAGCCCGAACGACAGGCGGCCCGGCTCGTAGCGGTGGTAGACCATCTGCGCGAGATCGAGCCGCAGCACGTTATCGATGATCGGCCCGAAGTCGCCGTCCTCGAAGCTGAACGAGCACGTCCGATCGTCCTCGGCAAACAGCGTGATCAGGCCCGAAGTCGGGGCTCGGTTGTCCTGCATCACGAAGCCGGCCGAGGCGAATACCGTGGCCAGCAGGGCTCCCGCCGCAAGCAGGCGATGTTTCATGTCACGTCTCCTCTCCGCCCCCGGATCGATCCGGGAGGGCAAACTTCCGGACATCGGTTGGACGACGCCGGTATCGATCTTCTTCCGTGATTCGGTTCACTCCGCCGATTCGTCGAGAGCGCGCAGCACGGCCTCGAGCGCGCGGTCGATCTGCCATCCGGCGTGGTCCCGATCGCCGACGCGGTTGCAGATCCCCCGCACGACCTCGAGGGACACGCCCGCCAAGCTGCACGCGAGGGCCGCGCCGAATCCCTCCATGTCCTCCGCGACGGCATCCGGGAAACGCTCCCGGCGAAGCGCCGCGTGGTCGTCCGAGCTCGACGCCGCGCACGTCGAGAGCAGCACACCCGAGGCTCGCTCGCAGCGGACGTCCGAGGACGCGAGCGGGATTCGGTCGACGATCGCGGGGCCGTCGGTCGGCTCCCACATCGGGAACCCCGTCGCCCGGATTCCCTCGGCCTCCGGCCCCTCACCGACGCCGATCCCGTCGATCGCGACTTCCGAGAACCACCGCGCCTCGCCGACCGGCGCCCGGCTCTCGTCGAAAGTGCCGGCAAGCCCGACAAGGATCACGCGATCCCACGAGCCCGTCGCGAGCACCGAGCGGGTCCTCGCCGCCGCCGCGATGGCGCCGAAGCCGCAGAGCTCCACTCGGCACGCCGGAATCGAAAAACCACCGAGCGCGCTCAGGCGCTCCGCTTCGAAGGCGGTCGGGACCAGGATCAGGGTAGCCATGGGGCTCATTGTGAAGGATCGCGGCCCCGATGAAAAGCGGTGGCCCTCCGTGTGCTAGCATGCCCGACATGGGCTGGAAACGAATGATGTTCAAGGATGGGAAGGTCTACGCCGAGGTCGACGAGCAGGGCGAGCTCGTGGTCCGGGACGGCGTCGTGAAGATCCGGTACCGCGAGAACGACGATCGCGAGTACTCGGCGCGAGCCAGCGCCGTGTCGGAGATCGACGAGAGCCGCATCGCCGCGGCGCGAGCGGCCAAGAAGAAGACGAAGAAGAAATCCACGCGGAGCTCTTCTTCTTCCTCGTCGGGTGCCCGCTCGAGCGGGGTCGGGCCGGTCGGCGGATTTCCGTCGAGCGCCGGCACGGTCGCGAAGATGGCCGATGAGAGCGATGTGCCGGACGGCGCGGTGGTCGTCTACACCGACGGCGCGTGCTTCGGGAACCCCGGCCCGATGGGCGCCGGCGTCGTCCTGATCTTCGGCAACAACCGACGCGAGATCTCGCAGTACCTCGGCGACCACGGGACGAACAACATCGCCGAGCTGCAGGCGGTGCGGATCGCTCTCGAGGCGATCAAGGACCGCTCCTTGCCGGTCCGCGTGTTCAGCGATTCGACCTACGTGATCGGCTTGCTCACGCGAGGCTGGAAGGCAAAGGAGAACAAGGAGATCGTCGCCGCGCTCCGCGAAGTCGCCTCCCAGTTCGACGACCTCGCCCTCGTCAAGGTGAAGGGTCACGCCGGCATCGAGCTGAACGAACGCGTCGACGAGCTCGCGAAGCTGGCGATCGAAGAGCGCCGCTAGCCTCTCGCCGGAAGCCGCGCTTCGGTCATCGGTCCCGCTTCAGGGTCGCGATCCATCGCTCGAGCAGTTCCACGCCTTCGCTGTCGACCAGGTTGGAGGCGAGATTCGGCATGCGACCGGCGCCGAGCGTGCGCACCCTCTCGACCAGCACCGATCGTCCCGGCGCGCCCGGCGCCACGATGCGAGCGTTCGGCAGACCGAGATCGCCCTGGGCGGGCGGCACGTCGAGCGTCCCCGTGTCGGCGATCGACGTCTCGTATCGCAGGTCGATCGCCGCGTTGCCGGGGCCGTCGGGGCGATGGCACATCGCGCAGTTCACGTCGAGCCACGCGCGCGCACGCGCCCCGATCGGTCGACTCTCGTCCTTCGCACTCGCCAGCCGCGGAAGCTTCGAGGCGTCGGGGACCGGGGGATCGAGCAGGCGTCGCGCCGACCACTCGACGAGCTGGTTGGTTCCGCCTTCCGCACCCGGTCGGTTGAGCTGCGCCGTCGTCAGGCCGAGCACGAAGCCCGCCGAGTCGGTGTGACACGCGGCGCACTCGGATACCGACGGGACATGCCACGTGTCGACGCCACCGCGATGAATCAGCTCGAACTGGGATCCTTCCGGAACCAGCCGCGCTTCCTTCTGATCGCGATCCCACATGTACGAGGCGGCTTCCCATCCTTCGGCCGTTCGCTTGATCAAGCGCGTCTCGAGGATCCGTTCGCGCCCGAAATCGTTCCCGATGAAAGTCTTCACGATCGTCGCGCCGACCGGCAGCTCCCACGGCCCCTCGGCACGGAAGCCGATCTTCCCGCCACGGGGCAGATGGATGTAGCGCTTCTTCTGCGCGCGGTCCGACCAGAAGCCGACATTCACTTCGTAGGGGATCAGATCCCCGGCCGGTACGTGGCCTTCGACCGAGGCGAAGAGCCGCGTCTCGGAGAGCTTCTCGGGCCAGCCCGCGAGCGGATCCGCCACCGGCTCGTTCGACGCCGTGATTCGATACACGCCTCCGTCGAAGCTCAGCAGATAGATCTCGCCGTCCTCGTCCATGCCGAAGGACGCGATGCTCTTGCCGGTACGTCGCTCGAGCGTCGACTTCCATTCGCCCTTCGCATCGCGCTCGAGGCTCCACAGATTCCCGGACACGTAATCGCCGTAGAAGTATCGCCCGGCGAGCGCAGGATGACGCGATCCGCGGTAGATGAACCCGCCCGTCACGGAGATGCCGTCCGAGCGGCCGTACTCGGCGATCGGAATCACGTGCTCCTCGGGTGGAATCCGCGTGCGACGGAAGAACCGGTGGTCGCCCTCGTAGGCGCGCCAGCCGTGATTCCCGCCCTTCTCGATGAGGTCGATCTCCTCGAACCGATCCTGCCCGACGTCGGCCGCGATGAGATCGCCGTTCTCCGGGTCGAAGCAGAATCGCCACACGTTGCGAAGACCGTAGGCCCAGATCTCCGGACGCGCGTCCTCACGCCCGACGAAGGGGTTGTCCTCCGGCACTGCGTACGCCCGGCCGGCTTCCTTGCGATCCACGTCGATACGCAGGATCGTGCCCAGCCAGTTCGTCAGGTTCTGCGCGTTGTTGTTCGGATCGTTGGCCGACCCGCCGTCGCCGAAGGCGATGTAAAGGAATCCGTCGGGGCCGAACTCGATCATCCCACCGTTGTGGTTGCGGTAGGGTTGAGGCTGCTCGAGGATCACCTCTTCGGATTTCGGGTCGGCGCGGTTCGGATCGTCCTTCGCGACGCGGAATCTCGAGACCACTCCCGTGCGGTCCTTCGCCGAGGACGAGTAGTGCACGAAGAACGTTCCGTTCTCCTCGAATCTCGGATGGAACGCGAGCCCGATCAGGCCCTCTTCGTTTCCGATCCGGCTGACGCGATCCGAGATATCGAGGAACACGGAGCCCGCGACGGGATCTTCCGCATCCGGGACGACGTGCACGACGCCGTGCTGCTCGACGACGAAGACGCGTCCGCTCCCGTCCCCCGCGTGCGTCAGAAAGACGGGCCGCTGAAAGCGCAGCCGGGGGTAGACGCGCTCGACGTCCACTCCGACTCGCGCACCTTGCGACGCGCTCGACTCCTCGGTCGAGACGGCGAGAGCGCCCGGTGCGTTCCACAAATTCCCAAGCCCGGCGACCAGCAGCAGCAGGGCGCCCAGGACCACGATGCGACTCATGCCCTCGGACTCCGATCCGCTTCGTACCCGCTCATTCTCCAGGGGCCGCAGCCCGAGGGGATTCTATCGTCGCGGCGCGGCGTCCACCAGCGGCTAGCGTCAGCGCTGCCGTTCGGGTACCCAGGCGGTCGTCCGACCGGCGACGGTATCCCGACGGATCGACAGCCCGTCCGAGGTGACGTCCGATCCTCCGCGATGCCAGCGACGGTGGAAGAGCCACCCTTTCGGGAACCTTCGGTTGTCCGCGTCGACGCGGACCGCGGTCCGCACGACATGCCCGAGCTTCGTTCGCAGTCGCCGCACCTCGTCGGGATCGAGGGAGCAGGCTCGGCGACGCGGGTCGAGCCCGGCCTGGTACAGGACCTCGTCCGCGATCCAGTTTCCGACACCGGCCGCGAAGGACTGATCGAGCAGCAGCCCTTTCAGCGTGACAGTACGCCGGCCGATCGCAGCGGAGAGGTCGCGTGCGGACGGCAGGTCGAGCAGCGGGTCGAACCCGAGGTCACGAATCGGAGACTCGGCGCGCGGGTCGTTCACCATCCGCACGCGACCGAGGCGTCTCGCGTTCGTGAACACGAGCTCACCGCCGTCGTCCAGGAAGAGATGCAGCTTCGAGAATCGCGGAGGCCAGGCCCCCGGCGACTCGTCGGGCCCGGACTCGAGCTGGAGCGGCGGCTCGTCCTTCGCACGCAGCGCGCCCGTCATCCCGAAGTGGATCACCGGCCACGGCCGAGAGTCGAGCTCGAGCCAGAGATACTTCCCGTGTCGGCCGGTCCCGCGGACCTCCCCCCCGGTAAGAGCCCGGCGACACGAACGGGGCGTCACGCCGTGAAACACGATCGGGTCGTCGTCACAGCGCACGCGTTCGATGCGACGGCCCACCGCGGTTCGTTCCGCGATTCGCCGTCCGCGCTCCACTTCCGGTAGCTCGGGCATCCTCGGCCTCGTCGGGTTCGTCTCTCCGGCGATGGGCCTCGTTTCCGCCGGCTGCGCAGAGGGTAGTTTTCGAAGGGCGCCGCCGGGAGGTCGACGACCGGTCGTTCCCGTGCGAAATTGACCCGCGTGGGCCAGTCTCGCCGCTTCGGTCGACACGGGCCTCCGTTGCCCTGCTGTCGTCCCGGGGAAAGGTCCGGATCGCTCGGCCGTACAAGCAGATGAGGCCGCCCGCGTTGCGACATTCCCGCAAATCGGACGAATACCGGAGACTCGAGGGCATAGCGGTTGCCTTCGTCCTCATGGGAACGGCGGTCCGGGCCGGGTTGCGAAGGAGAATCACGATGAAGCACGCGTACGACCGACAAGCCGGAAATGCGTCGCTCTACCTTCTCTTCGCGGGCCTGGTGCTTCTTGCCGGCATCGCCGTCGCCGTGCTGCTATTCCTGCGCGCGCCCGGGACGTCCGGCGAGACCGACCCCGCGACGCCCGCCCGATCGGGCGACTCGGCCGCTCCGGCACCGTTCGATCCCGCGGCCGACAGCGCGGCGAACGCTCGCGCCGAGCTGGCCGACGAGCGCGACCGCCTCCTCGACGACGGGATCCGGATCCGCCTGGTCGGCACCGTGCTTTCCTCGGCCACGTCCGATCCTCTCCCCGGAGCGCTCGTGCGCTTCCTGCCGACGCCGCGGCCGATGCTCGCGTCGCGAACGCACGACGCTCTGCTGCTCGACGAGACCATCGACACCACGCTCGCACCCGCCGAGATCCGCGACGCCCTCCTCGATGCCCAGACCGTACGCACCGGCGACGACGGCGCATTCGCCTTCGAGCTTCGCAAGGTCGATCTTCCCGGCACGCTGATCGCCGGAGGCCCCGGGCTGTCGACCGCGATCCGTTCGGTTCACGACAGCGGCGAGCTGGAGATCCGGCTGACGATCTCGCTCGGTGTGGGCTTCGCCATCCGCGGCGAGGTCCTCGAAGCCGGTACCGGAGTGCCCGCCGCCGGCATGATCGTCGTCGCGAGCCCGGTCGGACCCGACGAAGGCGCGTTCAGCGAGACCATCCGCGGTCCTCGCGCAGTGGTCCGCCCCGACGGAAGCTACTCGCTCGTCGGACTCCTCGAGCAGGAGTATCGCGTCGTCCCGAGGTCGGGCGGCACCGAGTTCCTCGGCCTGTCCCTGAACCTCGCGCGACACGTCGTGCCCGAGCGCGGCGTCGATGCCGACGGCGTCGACTTCCAGGTCACGCGCGGCGGCGTCCTGTTCGGTCGGGTCACCGCGAGCGACGGGACACCGGTCGTCGGTGCCGGCCTGAGCGGCGTGCCTTCATCCTTCCTCAACGAGATCTTCTCCGGGAACACCGGCGTCATCGCGGACATGGCCACCGAGTGGAAAGCCGCGACCGATGACGACGGGCGCTACCGGATCCTGGGAATCCCCTACGATCGGGAGTTCACGCTCCTCGCACGCTCCGGCGACTTCGCCCCGGCGCAGGCCACCGGGATCACACTCGCGGATGGCGAGCGCGAACGCCGCGTCGATCTGACGATGACCCAGGGCGGGACCCTGCGCGGAATCGTTCTGCGCCCGGACCGGACGCCAGCACCCGAGGAACGCGTGACGGTGATCCCGAGCTACGTCGATCTGATCTCGGGCGGCGTCTCGACCGCGTCCGTCGCCGGCATCACGACGGAGACGACTGACGACGAAGGCCGCTTCGTCTTCGAGCATCTCCCTCCGGGCAAGGTCACGCTCGTCGCCGGAGAGCAGAATCCCTACATGATGTTCGACGTCGGCGGGACGAACGTCGAGGTCCCCGAAGAAGGAGAGGTCACCGGCATCGAGCTCATCGTCGGCGCCGGCGGTGCCAAGGGACTCCTGACCGGCCGCGTCGTCGACGAGACGGGCGGGCCGCTCGAGGGAATCCGCGTCGAGGCCTCGTGTCTCCAGACCGACTTTCGCAAGGTCGAGACCCAAACGACCGGCGCCGACGGAGCCTTCTCGTTCGAAGGATTCGAGGATCGTTTCGTGAAGCTCGAGGCCAAGCAGGAAGGCTTCGACGAAAAGGCCGTCGAAACCACCGGAAGCTCGCGCGACATCGTCATCACGCTGCCGCGGCCGGCCGTCGTCTCGGGCCTGGTGCTGACTCCCGACGGGGTGCCGCCGAACGGGGGCTTCCAGGTGTGCGCGCGCCGCATCTCCGACGCCGAGCCCGAGCTCGACGTGACCGAGCTGTTCAACCCCCTCCGTCCCGGCGAGAACTGGATCGAGGGACGCGAGGACGGCACGTTCGAGATTCCTGCCGCGCCCTCCGGTCGCGTCGAAATCATCGCCAAGGCTCCCGGCTATGCCGAGGGAACTTCCGGCGAGCTCTTCCTCGAGCCGAGGTCCGTCCATGAGGGCATCGAGATCCTGCTGGCCAGCGGAGCGTTCGTCGCGGGACGCGTCCTCCATGCTGACGGTACGGTCGCGTCGCAAGCCGCGGTCTCCGTGAGCCGCATCGGCACCGACAAGACCGCAGAAGCCATGAAGCGGTTCATGCCCGGGCTGCTCGGCGACACCGATTCCGTCAGCACGAACACCGGCGGGATCTACCGGGCCGGTCCGCTCGAACCGGGCGAGTACCGCGTGTCCGCCAGCAAGGAAGGCGTCGCACCCTCGCAGCAGGAGATCGTGCGCGTCGCAGTGGGCGCCCGAGTCACCGTTCCCGATCTGGTCCTCCACCCCGGCGCGACGGTGCGTGGACGCGTCCTCGAGAACGGCAAGGGTCTCATGGGCGTCATGACGCAGCTCATGGGGAGCGGCCCCATGAAGATGGCGAACACCGGAACGGACGGCACGTTCACGTTCGAAGGTCTCGGCCCCGGGTCGTACTCGCTCGCAGTCACCGACATGTCGAAGATGGCGGTCGATGGTTCGTTCCGCTATCGGCAGCGTCAGTTCACCATCGAGCCCGGCGAGACCAAGGAGATCGAGTTCATCCTCGGCACCGGCCTCAACGTCCGCGGCACGATCTCGAACTTCGCACCCGGAATCGCGCAGCTCGTCACGCTCCGTCGGCCTGGCGGTCCCGGCCCCGAAGACTACGATCCGCTCGACATGGATGCCGCGATCGACGCCGCGCGATACCAGTGCGGAGTGGGGATGGTGCAGCCCACCGGCAAGTTCGCGATGCGGGACATCGCTCCGGGCGAGTACATCCTCGAGATTCCGGCACTGCCATCGAACATGGCCGACATCGGGGCTTATTCGAAGATGGATCGGGTGCCGCTCTACCGTGGCACGGTGCGTCTGCAAGAGGAAGATCTCGAAGTCACCATCGAGGTCGACATCCGGAAGTAGGAAGAGTCGCCGGGACATCGAGCGTAGATTCGGCGATGCGGCTAGCCGTCTTTGTCCTTCTTCTTCTTTTTCTTCTTCTCCTGATCTTCCTTCTTCTTGTCGTTCTTCTTCTTCTTGTTCGGGTTGGCCTTGGGCTTCTTCCGGCGCTCCTTGTCGCGTTCCTCGTCTCGATCACGATCTCGAAGGAGCCGATCGACGCCGCGATCGAGGAGGCCGTCGAGGACATTCTCCACGACATCCTCCGGGCTCGGAACACGGACGGCCGGCGAGGCGAGCGTGCCGCCGAGCCCGAACGGGATGTAGCCGTCCGGGTCGAGGATGCGCGCGTAGCGCCGCACGTTGCGAGCGCTCTGGCCGAGCGGCTTCACGTCGATCGCGTAGTCGAGTCGACCGTCGAAGGCCACGACACCCGACAACCGGAGCTCGGCCTGCCTCGCACGGATCGCGAACGGATCCTGCAGGACGGCGCCGTCCATGATCGTGAAACGGGACGCGAACTCCTCGAACTCGAAGTCCCCCTCCTCTCCGAGGTCGGAGAGGATGCGCGTCAGCCGCGAGTTGCCGCGAATCGTCCCTTGCCGGACGGCGATCGTTCCCCCGCCGCGCAACGATCGCTTCATGGCCTCGACGTCCGCGCCCTGTGCCGTCAGCTCCACGTCCAGATCGGTGGCCGCCTCGACGACGACGCCGATTCCGGCGAAGAGCGGGATCACGCGCGCGAGGATGCCCTGCGTCTCGCCCGAAACGCCGACGCCCTTCGCATCGAGCTCCGCGAACACGACGCGCGGGGTCGCGGCGTACTGCAGCTGACCGCCGAACGTCGTGGCGCCGCCGTTCACCCGAGCCTTGCCGTTGCGCACCTCGGCGACGCCGTCCGCGACGCCGAGCTCGAGGCTCGCCCCGTCGAGGACGCAGTCCGCGACCTCGAGCCGCTCGACCGCGAGCGTCGCGTCGACGACCAGGTCGGACGGCGTGCTCTCCTCCGCGAGCGGAAGCGAGACGTCAAAGGTCATCGTTCCATCGCCGGTCGCCGTGATGCCGTCGGGCGCATATACCGCGAACGCATCGCGAAGCGATTCCAGCCCCAGATCGAAGCGGCCCGCAAGCGCCAGATCCTCGCCCGGCGTCATCCGGACCGAAGCGGTGCCCTTCATGCCGTCGATCGAGAACGGCACCTGAGGGCAGTCGATCGCCAGCGTCTCGGGGTCGACCGTACCGCGCACGCGCGTGGCGAGCGTCTTGTCGGCCTCGTCGTCCACCGCGAGGCGGACTCGCGAGCCCATGACGCCGAGGTCGAGCGCAACCTTCTTCGTCGACTTCGCGGTGCCCTCCACCGTGAAGATCCCGGCCAGGCCCTCGGGGATGGGTGCCGTCGGGAGCATCGCGCGGAGCGGCTCGATCGACGCGCGCGCGGTGATCGCGAGCTCCCCGCGAGGCAGCGCCTCCTTGCGGCCCGTGAGCTTCCCCTTCGCCGTTACGCTCGCGGCCGACGTCTCCGCGGTCAGCTCGAGCACGTCGAGCTCGCGGCCTTCGACCGACATCGTGGCCTTCGCGGAGGCGTCGCCCAGCTCGAGCGGCTGTCCTTCGGCATCCTCGAGAGCGAGACCCGTCCCCGTGAAGGAGAGGTCGACGGCCTTCTTCCCCACCCCTGACCACAGCTCGCCTCGGACCGTCGTGCGGCCACGCAGCGCCCGCGGAAGAACCTCGGGCAGCATCTCGCGGATCGGAGCGAGCTCGGTCTCGGCCGCGATCTTGACGACCCCCGCCATGTTGTCGAAGTCATCGATCGAACGGAACTCCCCGCCCTCCGTCCGCAGCGTCAGCAAATCCGATGTCCAGGTCACGCGATCGATACCGATCCACATCTCGGCCGGGTCGAACATCAAGACGTACTGCAGGTCGACGTTCCCGTCCCGGATCGTCGCCTCGCCGGCGCGAGTCTCGACGGCTTCCGACCGTACGGTCCCGCGCAGCTCGAATCGCCCGTCGGCATCGCCCGGAAGGAGCGTCGCCTCGAGCTCGACCTCGCCCCCCGATTCCGGAATCGCGGCCATCGCCTTCGAAAGCGTTCCGAGCTCGAGCGAACCTTGAACGTTGGCCGTCCCGCTCGGAGACTCGCCGAAGAGCGAGAGCGCACCCGTGACCTCGGCGACCAGCACATCGCTCTCGATACGCGACGACTTCAGCCGGATCTGCTTGCGCTCGCCGAGCACGACATGCGCGGCCACCGAATCGACGCGCAGCGGTTCGGAGCCTCCCTCCATCGGGACGAGCGCCTCGCCGGTCGAGAGTCGGACATCGCCCGTCGGCCAGGGATCCTCGCCGAGCGCGATCGCGAGATCCACGGTGAGCGTGAGGGCGTCGATCTCGCGCGGGGCCGCGGGCTCTCGGCTTGCCGAGTCGTCGCCTTCCGAACCGTCTTCGGCGGACTCGCCTTCCTCGAACGCGGCGCGCGCAGCCGCGAGGACGACATCGCTCAGGCCCGCGGTGCCGGCCACTCGCAGGGAGGAACCCTCGAGCGTCACGGTGTGATCGAGATCCGCTCGCTCGAACGCGACCCGCGGAGTGCCGTCGTCCTCATTCACGAACTGCGACCGAAGGCTCGAGGGCAAGAGCGCGAGCAGCCACTCGAGATCTCGATCCGAGGCGCGCACCTCGAAGCTTCCGCTGCGCGTGAGCTCGTCGCGCAACGTCGCGCCGTCGAACAAGTCGAGCGTCCCGTCGATCGTGACGCCGTCGAGGCCCGCGAGATCGATGCGGATCGGCTCGCCCGTCTTGACGTCGACCTCCATCCGATCGATCGCCCGGATCGTGACCGGCTCGGCTCCGTCGCCTTCGTCGAGTCGAACGGTGACGTCGCGGACCGTCGCGTCGATCCTGAGCGGCGGCACCTCGGTCGGATTGCGCGTCTGCGGCATCGATCCGGGTCGACCGCGCCGCGGCTTTGCGGGCGGCGCCTCACCGCCGTCGCTCGGTACGAGGATCCGCGCGAGATTCCACTCACCGTCGCGACGCACCGCGTGGACGTCGACTCCCTCGATCTCGACGCCGCGCACGATGATGTCGCCACCGATCAGCCGCAAGATCTCGGGATGCGCCGTCGCCTTCGTCACCGTGAGCGCGGGCGCTCCGCTTTCCGGATCTTCCACCACGAGACCGCGGAGAGAGACCCCCGAGAGCCACCCGAGCGACAGACCGTCGATCGTGACGGAACCGTCCACCTTCTCCGAGAGGAGCGCGACGACCTTCGACTTCACGAGACCCGACGCGAGTCGAGGCCCGAGCAGCCCCCCGATCAGGAGCACGACCAGGAGCCCGAGGACGGCGATCTTCGCGATGCGCTTGACGATGCGGCTCATGGTCCCGATTCTATCAGCCTCTTGCCCCGATCGGTGCGAGTTCGGATCATCGAGACGGGCCCTGATGCGGAGATTTCCATGAGACCCCCGATTCTCGCTCCACGGACCGCGCTGGCGACAGTCGTCCTGATCGTCCTGACCGCCCTGATCGGCGGATGCCGGACCGCGCCCGCCATCCCCGAAGCCTCGGCCGCGGTCGAACACCCCGACGAGACGAGTGCCGAGCCCAAGGAGCCCGCCGAGGCTCCCTCGACCGGAACCTTCACCGAGGATACCGCCGAGCGCCCTGCCCGGGAGGCGGCCCCTCGCGCCATCGACACCGCCTCTGAAGTCTCGCTGGCCCTCCGCGGATTGTTCGAGGCCGACCAGGGAATCCGTCAGAAGGACTGGTCCAACCTGACGCAGCAGGAGATCCAGGAGATCGTGCAGTCGGATCGCGACCGTCGGGCTCGCGTCCGTGAGATTCTCGAACGAGGCGGTCTTTCCCAGCCGCAAGACTACTACCACGCGGCGATGGTGCTCCAGCACGGAAGCGAGCCCGAGGATTTCCTCCTCGCTCACATCCTCTCGAGCACGTCCGCGGTTCTCGGTCACGAGCCCGGCAAGTGGCTGAGCGCCGCCGCCCTCGATCGCTACCTGCAGAGCCTCGGGCAAGGACAGGTTTTCGGCACGCAATACAGCAAGCCGAGCTCGGACGCCGAGTGGACGCAGGAGCCGATGAGCGACATCGTGAGCGATGACGTTCGCGCGATCTTCTCGGTTCCGGGGCGCGACGCCGCAAAGCGTCGACTCGAGGAGATGAACGCGCGGTGAGCGACGGGAAGCCCTGGCTCGCCGATCGCGAAACGTCGACCGAAACCGCCGTACGCCGGATCGAACGCCAGTTTCCCGAGCTGCGGCCGACGAGCGCGACGCTGTTCAGCGAGGGCTGGGACAACCGGGCGTTCCTCGTGAACGATCGGTTCGTCTTCCGCTTCCCGCGCCGCGAGGTTGCCGTGGAGCTCCTCCACGCCGAGACGCGTCTGCTGCCGAGCCTGGTCGATCGGCTGCCGATCGCCATCTCGGCCGCGACGTTCGTCGGACAACCCGACGAGGACGACGACTGGCCGTTTGCCGGATACGAACGCATCCCGGGAACGACCGCCTGCCGCGCCGACCTCGACGAGGATACGCGTCGGCGCATCGCCGCTCCGATCGGCCGCTTCCTCCGCACGCTGCACGCAGTACCGGAAGCCGATGCCGTCGGTGCGGGCGCGCCGCACGATACCTGGCGCCGCCTCGACCTCCCCTACCGGCGCGAGCAGGTCGAAGAACGGCTCGCGCAGTGCCGCGAGAACGGGCTGCTCGATCGCACCGACGAGTGGAGCCGCCTCGCGGACGATATCCCCGCGGACTGGACGCCGGCACGCACGACGCTCGTCCATGGCGACCTCTACGCGCGCCATCTTCTCGTCGATGAGACGGGCGATCCCTGCGGCGTCATCGACTGGGGCGACGTCCACGTCGGCGATCGGGCCATCGATCTGTCGGTCGCCCGCGGGTTCCTTCCGCCCTCGGCCTCCGAGGCCTTTCTCGACGCCTACGGACCCGTCGACCCCGATACCTGGCGCGTCGCTCGCTTCAAGGCGCTCTTCTCCGCGATCATGATCCTGCTCTACGGCGCCGACATCGACGATCGCGAGCTCGTTCGCGAAGCGCGCACGTCCCTCGAGCACCTCCGGGGCTGACTCGCACGAACCGCGCCTTCGCGTTTGCCAGACACGGCTGCGATCCGTAGGCTAGGCGCTCGACGATCGCGACTCCTGGCCCCCCGCAGACCGAGGTGACATCTCCATGGCCCGCAACGTACTCGGCACCAAGCTCGAAACCTGCAGCCTCTCGCCCAAGACCGGCTTCTTCCGGGACGGATGCTGCAACACGGGACGCGGCGACGTCGGCCTGCACACCGTCTGCGCGGAGGTCACGGCGGAGTTCCTCGAGTTCTCGAAGTCCCGGGGCAACGATCTCACCACGCCGGTGCCGGCTGCGGAGTTCCCCGGGCTCAAGCCCGGCGATCGATGGTGCCTGTGCGCGCTGCGCTGGAGGGAAGCCCTCGAGAACGACATCGCGCCGCCCGTTCATCTCGAGGCGACGCACGTGTCGACGCTCGAGTTCATCGATCTCGAGGACCTGCAAGCGCACGCTCTCAAGAAGAGCTGAGAGCGTGCGCTCGAGTTCTGGCTGAGAAGAGACGCTCGTTCCTAGAGGATGTCGAGCAGCTCGATGTCGAAGACGAGCATCGCCTTCGGCGGGATCGCGCCCGGACGACCGCGCTCACCGTAGGCGAGCTGGTACGGGATGATGAGCTTGCGCTTGCCGCCGACCTTCATCGACTGCACGCCTTCGGTCCACCCCTTGATGACCTGATTCAGGCCGAACGACGCCGGGCGACCGCGTTCCACGGAGCTGTCGAACATCTTGCCGTCGACGGTCCAGCCCGAGTAGTGCACCTTCACGCGCGACGTGGCGCTCGCGGGCTTCTTCCCGTCGCCGACGACCATGTCGTAGTACATGAGACCCGAGTCGGTCGTGACCATCTCGCCCTTCGTGGGCGCGCCCGGGAATCGCGACACGGGATCCTTCGTGAGGACCTTGCCCGCCGCCGCGTCGATCGTGACGCGCCACTTGCCGCCGCCGCTGTACACGATCACGTCGATCAGCGACTTGCCGGTCTTCTGGTAGGCGCGCGCCGAGCCGACGGCCGCGCTTGCACCGTCGAACGACGCCTTCGCGAGCTCGATGGCCTTCGCGAGGGACGTCGGCGACGAGGAGAGCTTCTTCTCGAGCTTCGCCGGATCCGGCGGCAGCTTCGAAAGGTCGACGTCGCCCTGCGCGCGCACGGCGCTCGGGGCGAGGACGAGAACGGCGATCATCGCAAGCAGCGATACGAGGGGTCCGCGCGTGGAAATCATGGAATCAGCTCCGCGAAAACGGGGGAAGTGTATCCGTAGCGACCGGCCCGCCGGCGGCGAGCCACCGACGGACCAGTATACGGCTTCCCGCCGCGAGCGGCTATTCCGCGACCGCGCGCACCACGAGGACCAGCGGCTCGCTCGGCTCGCCCCCGGCCGGCGCCAGGCCGACGACCACGAGATGCCCGAGCGGAACCCGAAGCGTCGAAGTGATCTGCGCCACCGCGGGGACCATCTTGCGGGCGTCCTCGACCTCGATGTCGAGGCTGATCTTCGCCCGCAGATCGAGCTCGGCGATGCCGCCATCCGGGACCAGCCGCACGCGCCCGTCGATCGAGACCATGCCGCGGTCGAACATTCCCTCGGCGCCGAACTTCGACATCTCGACGGAGCGGACGGCCGCCCGCCCGCGGATCCCGTAGCCGCTCAGGCCGAGGGATTCGAGCTCCGAGGTCACCTTCTTCGCATCCGGGACCTTCGACATATCCTGCCCGCCCGGGCCGAGGATCAGAAACTGCAGCGACAGCCCTCGCGAAGCGACGTCGAGGTCGTTCATGAGCGCCTTCACCGAGCGCACGTTGTCGGCTTCGTCCCGGACGACGATCGCGTTGCGCGCTTCGTCGGCGACGATGCGGCCGCCGCGCGACAGGTTCATCTGCAGCGTCTCGAGGAGCGCGCTCACCGGACGATGCCGCGGCGTGAGGATCTCGGTGACCGTCCCCGGCGCCACCGCGGCCTGCTTCACCGGCCGATCGAGCGTCGTGATGGTGTCCACCATCTTCGCGTGAAGCGAAGCACCGGCCGACACGATGAGGCGGTTGGTTCGCATCTCGGGCACGATCCGGAAGTTTCCGATGATGACGCTCTCGAGGACGCCGGCCACATCGGAGGCACGGGCGTGCTCGAGCGCATAGGTCTTGATGACGAGCTCTTCGATCCCGTTGCCCTGCCCATCCTGCGCGCACAGCGTCGACGGCAACGTTCCAAGCAGCACCACGAGCAGCATCCAAACCGCGGTTCTCGGTGACTTCATCGGTCCAAGCTCCTTTCTCTTCTCTCGGGAGAGAGCGAATTGATTCGTCTTGTCAGTCTCAGGACTCGAAGGGGTAGACCCAGAAGATGTGGACATCCGGCTGCCGACTCGGCAGCGGGACGACCATCGGGCTCGCCTCTCCTTCCGCAACGCGCATCTCGAGCGAGGCCGCCGGCGCGTCCGGGCCGACCGGTTCGACGCCGTCCGGCGAGGTGCGGTCGCGATCCGTACGCAGCACGAGCACACCCGCGAGCAGCAGCACGGCCGCAGCTGCCGCAAAAGACGTGAAGCGGCGTAACCCAACGTGCAGCGGCGCACGGCCCTCGGGGGCCGCCTCGAAGCGAGGCGAGCTCCCGACGTCGGAGATGAGATCGCGCAGGCTCTCGAGCTCGGTCAGCTCGCCACGCAGCTCCGGTTCGCGATCGAGCGCTTCGTCGAGGGCCCTCGACTCCGCGTCCGACAGCTCGCCGTCGACCGCGCGGTGCAACCGCTCATCGATCGCTCGTCGGCTCGACTCTTCGTGTTCTTCTTTCATCCGTCATTCCCTTCCGCTCGCACGTATCGTGCGAGCTTGCGGCGAAGCTCTTCGCGCGCCGCGTAGACGTGCGCCCGGGCCGTCGACTCCCGGATCCCGAGGATCCGAGCGACTTCCGCGTACGCGAGCCCTTCCATGTCCCGAAGCACCACGACCTGCTGGCGCTTCTCGGGCAGCTCGAGGATCCGCCGCCAGACTTCCTCGCGAGCCTCCGCCTTCTCGGCCTCGGCCCGCGGATCCGACTCGGCCCGACGCGAGCGCCACAGATCGTGAAGCTTCGCGTTGCGCCGAACCCACTGACGCGCGCGGTCGATCGCGAGATGCAGGGTCGTCCTCACGAGCCAGGGCTCGATCTCGACGAACTGGACGCCCCCGCGAAGCTCGCGGGCGAGACGGCTGATCGCTTCGTCCGCCGTGTCCTCCGCGTCTCCGCGATGCCGCAAGACACGCTCGGCGATCGAGACCAGGCGCGGTCGTGCCTCGAGGGCCCGACGCTCCCACTCCCCGGCTGTCTCGTCGATCGAATCTCGCGTCTTCCGGCGTCCGAGCACCGTCTCTCCTGCCCCGTTCGCATCCACCGGACGCGTCCGGGTCGTTTCCGGCGCGCGCTTGCCTCTTTGCAGTTCCACGCCATGGACGACGTAGAGGCTTCCGGCGCTTAGCGGTTTCTTCCAGGAAGTTTCGCGGATCGCGACGGGGGAACGCAACCGGCTTCTGTGGCGGGGGTTGGAGTGGCGCCAGCCGGGAAGGGAGGAAAGGAAAGGCCAAGCCAGGCCGGGGCAGGCCAGGGGAGGCAGGCAGGCAGGGAAAGGCCGGGCCGAGGGCGGGGATGCGCTCGGGCCGGGCACGGCGTCGCGGCCGTGCCCGCCCGATACCGGTTACCGGTGCTCGTCGAGATCCACGCGGGCCACCCGGATGACGATCAGCAGGTTGCGCCCGTCATCGCGCCGACCGGGGAAGACCGCGGTGGCGCCGTCGGCCATGTGGAGCGTCGACTCCAGCCGCACCTTCGTCAGCTCGGGCAGCGCGACCGGGCCGTAGGGCGTGTCGAGCGTCGGGATCGGTCGCTCGAGATCGGACACGTCGAGCGACACTTCGAGACCGAGCGATCCGTCGAGCCTCGTCACCCGCCCCCCGAACTCGATGCCCTCGAAGATCGAATCGACGATCGGTACCTCGAGCGTTCGATCTCCCGGCAGTACGTTCTCGTGGACCTCGTAGTCGCGGACGTACTTGATCTGCTTGCCGACGCTGATCATGGCTTTCTGGCGGTTCAGGACGAGCAGTCGCGGAGCACTGAGGACGTCGGCGCCCTGCTGCTCGAGCAACCGAGACACGAGCGCGCCGGCCTCTTCGTCGTCGAAGACCTGCGGCTCGAGCTCCGGAAAGACGAACTCGAACGTGCCATCATCGACCGTGATGAACCGCGCCGAGATGTCGAAGTACACGCCCTGGCTCTTCCTCTGGTGCTCGAGGAACCGACGCGTCCACTGGTGCTGCTCGGGTCGGCCGATCACGGCGATCGAGCCGGTCAGGATCGCCTTCGTCTCCTCTCGCCCGGCTTCGAACTCGGGCTGCACGTATTCGCGGATCACCTCGGCCAGATGCTCGGTGGCCTCCTCGATCCTCTTCGCGCGAACTTCGTCCACCTCACCTTCGACGTCGGCAGACTGCACGAGATCGCGAACATCGTAGATCTGCAGCGTGGGCTCCACGCTCTGAGCGGTCGCCGCGGACGCCATCCACAGGGCCATCAACATCGCGAGGACGCAGGGTTCGATTCGTCGCATTCGGACTCTCCTCTCCAGTTTCGCCACGCTAGCGAGCGCTGACGATTCGTCGTTCTTCGGTGACCACCTCGAGTCGGCTCGAGCCGTGATCGTAGGTTCGGCTGCGGGTGCGTCCGCTCGCGCTCGACGTCGTCGCGACGCGTTCGCTCGGGCGCTCCACCACGACCGACATCCGGTAGTCGAGCACCCGGCCCGGAGGCACGATGCCGACGAGTGGCACTTCTTCTTCCGTCCGCGGTGGCGGGGCGGACAATTCCAGAAGACGCCAGCCGAAGACGCAAAGCGCGAGCACCGCCGCCACCGCGGCGACGCGCTTCCATCCTCGGCCGATGCCGTCTCGCCGATCGCTCGGAGGCGCCAAGGTCGCGGGGGTCTCGTCCGCGGATTCGAGCACCGCGAGCGTCTCCCGCAACCGAGCCAGCTCCTCGAGGTGCTCGGGATGCTCCAGTAGCCAATCGCAGAGAACGGCATCGTCGAGCGGGTCGCGCCGCTCGTCGAGGCAGGCCTGAAGCCGTTCGCGATAGCCGTGCTCGTCCATCGTCATCCTTCTCGCCTCGCCAATCGCCGTCGTGCCCGGTGCAAGTGCGACTTCACCGTGCCTTCGGGCATCGATATCGCCCGCGCGATCTCGCGGACGGATTGCCCCTCTCGATGGAACCGCTCGAGGATCTCCCTCTCGATCGCAGGGAGCCGATCGAGCAGCTTCGCGACCTCTTCGCGCAGCTCCGGGCTTGGCGACGACGGCCTCTTCTCATCCTCGAGCTCGGTGTCGTGCTCGCCCAGCCGGATCGGGCTCCGCCGCTCGCGCTCCCGATGATCGAGATACGCGCGAAAGGCCGTCCGCAGGAGCCAGCCCCGTAGCGTGCCCTCGTCGCGAAACGAGTCCCGCGATCGCAGGGCCCGGGCCGCCACCTCCTGGACGAGGTCCTCGGCTTCCTCGGCGCACAGCCTTCTGAGGAACGCGCGCACCCGCGGAATCTCGTCGACGATGCGTCGATCGAGGTCCGTCGCGAGCGGCGTGGAACGGTTCGAGCTCATGCAGATCCTCGCGGTTCAACGCAGCATACCGGCTTGCCTCCCCGCCGGTTGCAACAAAGTGTGCGTTCTTTCCTCCCCCCGGCGAGGCGGCTACAATGGCCAGCAGGAGTCCCCATGGAGCGCGAACCCACTTCCCCGATCCCGGACGGCGAAGTCTCGACCGACCTCGTCCATCGAGCCAAGGACGGCGATCCGAAGGCCTGGGATGCGCTGTACCTGCGCTACCGCGATCGGCTGCTGCTCTACACCCGCTGCCGCCTCGGTCCGGCTCTGCGCACCCGCCTCCAATCGGAGGACATCCTGCAGAGCGTCTTCAAGGACGTGGTCGACGACATCGACCACTTCCAGCCGGAAGGCCGCGACTCGTTCAACCGCTACCTCCACGTGTGCGTGCTGAACAAGATCCGCAAGAAGTTCGACTACTTCAAAGCGCAGAAGCGAGCCGGCGACGTCCCGCTCTCCGACTCGATGCTCAGCCGCGTCCCCGGCGACGACGACGAGCTCACGTACTGGGATTCGGCGCTCTACGAGAAGCTCGAGCTGTGCATCGGAAAGCTTCCCGAGAACATGCGCGAAGTGCTCTTCCTGCGCGCGTTCGAAAACCAGTCGAATCAGGAGGCGGCGCAAGCGCTCGGCAAGACGCCCGAGGCCGTCTCGAAGCTGTACAACCGGGCGCTCTCCCGCCTCGGCATCGCGATGAGCGGCATCCAGGATGACTGAACCGTCGCTCGAGGATCTCGTCGCCGACTTTCTCGACGCGCGCGACGAGGATCCGTCACTCTCTCCCGAAGCGTTCGCATCGAACCACGAGTCGACGCACCCACGACTGCTCGAAGCGATCCGCGCGACGCTCCGGACGTTCGACGCGGTGTGCGATGCTGCGCCGGCCGAGCAGAAGCTCATCGGCCCCTACCGCATCCTTCGCGAGATCGGACGCGGAGGCATGGGCGTCGTGTACGAAGGGGAGCACGGCGAGCGATCGTACGCCATCAAGCTGCTTCCGTTCGCACCGCTCTCCGGGCCGAGAGCGATGGAGCGCTTCCGTCGCGAGATGCAGACGCTCGCGCGGCTCGAGCACGAGAACATCGTCGCCGTCCACGAGTCGGGCATCGAGGACGGCACGCCCTACATCGTGATGGACCTCATCGAGGGCGAGTCGCTCTCGTCGATCACGGGAACCGAATCCGGGCGACGCGCCGCCGAGATCGCGCGCACGCTCTCGGACGCCGTGCAGGCCGCCCACGATCAAGGGATCCTGCATCGCGACCTGAAGCCGCAGAACGTGATGCTGCGGCGCGACGGGACGCCGGTCCTCCTCGACTTCGGCCTCATGGCCGCCGACGATCTCCCCTCGCTCACTTCCACCGGGGACCTCGTGGGGACGCCGCGCTACATGGCGCCGGAGCGCATCCGAGGCGAGCCCGCCGACCCTCGCACCGACGTCTACGGCATCGGGATGATCCTGTACGAGCTGCTCGTCGGCCAGCCCGCGTACGAGCAGCAATCGCGCGAGATGATCATCCAGGCGGTGATTCGAGGCGGTTTCGCGCCGCCGCGCCGGCTCTTCGGCAACGTGCCTCGGGATCTCGACCGGATCGTCATGAAGGCGGCGGCGCACGATCCGAAGCACCGCTACGAGACCGCGCGTGAACTCGCCGACGACCTCGGTCGGTTCCTCGACGGCCAGCCCGTGAAGGGACGCCCCCCGGGACCGGCTCGCCTCGCGGCGGCCGCCCTGCGCCGACATCCGTTGCGAGCCGTCACGGGCCTTGCCGCCCTCGTGCTCGTCCTTCTGCTAGCGAGGACGATGCTCGACCGACCCCCGACCGAGGAAGAGATGCGCCGGGCCGACGCCGCGGCCGCACGGGCGATCGAGCGCTGGCTCGACGACGACGACGACGCGGCCGCACGCGAGCTTCGCACCGCCCTCTCGCTCGATCCCGAAGACTCGATCGCGCGGGCCCTCGAGGGTGGCATGCAAGGCCGGGCCCCTCGAGAGGACGAAGACGATGCGACGGTCCGCGAGCTCGGGCACGCGCTCCTCGACTTCGAGGCCGAACGGTTCGACGAGGCGGGAGACCGAGCGAGGAGCACCCTCGAACGAGAGCCCGCCAACCCGCTCGCGCTGGTGCTGCTCGGAGAGATCGCACGCGAGTACGACAACCTCACCGACGCCGAGCAGTTCTTCCATGCTGCCTCCGGTCCCCTCGACGAATGCGCGCACGTCCACTACGCCCTCGCCTGGGTGCAGGAGAAACAGAAACGTTTCGATGAGGCTCTCGAGCGGATCGACCGATCCCTCGAGCTGCGCGGCGACTCGGCGCGGGCATGGTCGCTCCTCGCCAAGATCCACGCCCGGCGCGGGAGCCTCGACGAAGGGCTCGCGGCCATCCAGACCGCGCGCCGACAACTGGCCGACGGGGGCAAGATCCGACCCGGAGGCGATCTTCATCTGCTGAACATCGAGGCCGCGATCCTCGACGACGCGGGCCGGCACGGCGACGCCCAGGAGCTGTTCCGGCAGATCCTCGTCCACGAGCCCGAGAGCGCGCAGGTCTGGTTCAACCTAGCGCTGTCCCTCGACACCGACCATCGCGTGATCGAGGCGGTGGAGGCCTACGAGAAAGCCATCGAACTGGCCGGGGACGAACCGGACCCGCGCTGCTTCACGAGCCTCGCCCATCTGTTCCAGGGCGGGTCCCTTCCGGGCTGCGCGGCTTGTGTCGAGTTCTTCGATGCCCACCCCGAATACCTCGACCGGGACCGCGCGTACGACAACTGGTGTCGCGCCGTCGAGGCCGACCGCGGCAAGGAGAGCCTTGTCGAGAACGCGCTGCTCGGGATCGCCATGCGCTTCGACGACCGCGGGAAGCTGCTCGCGTTCCTCGAGGAAGTGGCCGAGCGCGAACCGGGCTCGTCGCAGTCCCTGCGGGCGCATCGGCTCATCCGGCGCCTGAAGGTCCGCCGCAAGTAGAATTGACGGCATCCGGGCGCCGAGCCCGGGGGAGCGTCGTCGGAACCCGGAAGATCAGCACCCCGGTTTTGTATCCAAGTGCCCTTGAGGTAGACTCTTGGATTGCGCGGGGAGCTCGAGAACGAGACCGAGGAGGCCAGCGGTAACATGACGACCGGACCGGACGAAGCGGAGAAGACCCTCAGGCGGGCGATGGATCTCATCGCCGAGCACCTGCGTGTCCTGAACGATCCCGCGGCGCCCGTCACGGATCGCCTGTCGCCCGACCAGCTCGCGGACTCCATGGATCTGACGCTCTCGGAGGATGGGACCGCACTCGAGGGCCTCCTCCCGGTCATCGAGTCGTACCTTCGCCACAGCGTCAAGACGGGCAGCCGCAAGTTCCTGAATCAGCTCTTCTCGGGAATCGACATGGCGGGCGTGCTCGGCGAGATCGTCACCGCCGTCACGAATACCTCGATGTACACGTACGAGGTCGCGCCGGTGGCGACCGTGATGGAGCAGGACCTCGTCCGACGGATGGCGCGGATCGTCGGGTTCCATGGCGGCGAGGGAATCTTCGTCAACGGCGGCAGCAACGCGAACATGGTCGCCATACTCTGCGCTCGCCATCGCGCCGACACCAACATCAAGGACGAGGGGCTGCGCGGCCTTCGGCTCGAGGCGTTCGTCTCGGACCAGGCGCACTACTCGTTCCTCACCGCCGCGAACGTGCTCGGCATCGGCGCGCGCTCAGTGGTCCGGATCGAGTCGGATTCGCTCGGACGCATGGTCCCCGAGAAGCTCGAAGAGGCGATGAACCGCAGCCGGCTCGCCGGCCGCACCCCGTTCTTCGTCGCGGCAACGGCGGGAACGACCGTGCTCGGCGCGTTCGACCCCGTCCGCGAGATCGCCGACATCGCGAAGCGCCACGGAGCGTGGCTCCACATCGACGGCGCCTGGGGAGCCCCGGTCCTCTTCAGCGAGACTCACCGCGAGCTCCTCGCGGGACACGAGCTCGCGGACTCCTTCGCGTGGGACGCGCACAAGCTCATGGGCGTGCCGCTGCTGTGCACGGCGCTCCTCGTGCGCGACACGGGATCCCTGGTCTCGACGTGCTGCCCGACAGAGGGCACCGACTACATCTATCACGACAACCCCGAGGAGTCTCGCGATCTCGGGCCGATGTCGCTGCAGTGCGGCCGCCGCGTCGACGTGCTGAAGCTGTGGCTCGCGTGGAAGCACAACGGCGAGAAGGGCTACGCCGACCGGATCGACCGCCTGATGAAGGTCACCACCGCTGCGCGCGAGCGCGTGGACGCCGAACCGTCCCTCGAGATGATGGCCGAGCCGACCTTCCTCAACCTCTGCTTCCGCTACAACCCGAGCGGAAACGCCGACAACGCGACCGTCGACCGGCTGAACATCGCCATCCGCGACCGCCTGGCCGCTTCGGGGGACGCGCTCGTCAACTACGCCTACATCGGCGACCGGGTCACGATCCGGCTGGTGATCGCGCACCCCGACCTCATGAAGGATGATCTCGACAGCTTGCTCGAGAAGATCGTCGCGCTGGGGAAGGAATGCGAGTCCGCGATGCTGGCGGGCTCGTCGAGCTGATTCGAAACGGTTCCGCCCCGCTCGAGCTCAGCCGAGCTCGAGCTCTTGCCGAAGCTGCGCGCACCAGCGCTCGACCCGTTCCTCGGTGAGCTCCGGCTCGGTATCCTCGTCGACGCACAGGCCGCAGAACTTGCCGTCGATCAGGGCCTTCGAATCGAAGTGATCGTAGTCGGCGGGATCGATGAAGCCGACGCCTCCCGTCGCCCCCCGCTCGAGCAGCTTCGTGTAGACGATGCCCATCGCGTCCTGATAGGTATCCGGGTAGCCGCCCACGTCTCCGAGGCCGAACATCACGACGCGCGTCCCGTTCAGATCGATCGAGTCGAGCTTGGGGAACAGGTCGTCCCAGTCCGCCTGCAGCTCGCCGATGTTCCACGTCGGGATGCCCACGATGAGGACGTCGTAGCCGCAGAGCTCGTCGGGCGCGATCCCGCGGATCGAGTCGAAGCGCGCGAGGCGCTCCTCCCCGATTCGGTCGCGGATCTGCTGCGCGACTTCTTCGGTCTTGCCCGAGGTCGATCCGTAGAAGAGTCCGATCTTCATGGCGGGAAGATAGAAAAAAGTCCGGGGCGGCGGTATCGTGTCCGCCGGACCGAAAAATCACGAGGACGGACATGATCGAGAGAGAAGCCCGAGACGGCGTGACGATCCTGCGGCTGGCCCACGGAAAGGCGAGCGCGCTCGACACGGAATTCTGCGACGCGATCACCCGAGCGCTCGAGGAGTCCGCCGGAGACGCGGCGCCGACGGTGCTCACCGGGAGCGGCTCCATCTTCTCGGCCGGCGTCGATCTGAAGCGGATCCTCGACGCCTCCGAAGACGAGCTCGCCGCGTTCCTCGATGCACTCGACCGATGCTTCCTCGCGACGCTCGCCTACCCCGGGCCGCTGGTGGCCGCGGGCAACGGGCACGCGATCGCCGGCGGCTGCATCCTCGCTGCGGCGTGCGACCATCGCGTGATGGCGACCGGGAAAGGACGGATCGGCGTCCCCGAGCTTCTGGTCGGCGTGCCGTTCCCGTCGAGTGCACTCGAGATCCTGCGCGGTGTGCTGCCGGCCGACCGCTTCCGCGAAGCCGTCCTTCGCGGCGGTGCGTTCCTTCCCGACGAGGCTCTCGCGCGCGGCTTTGTGCAGGAGCTCGCCGAGGCCGACGACCTGATGGATCGCGCGACCTCGATCGCCGGGGAGCTCGGCGCCATCCACCCGCCGACGTTTCGCCTGGCCAAGGAGCAAAACATCGCTCCGGTTCTCGAGCAGATTCGGAGGGGGCAGGAAGTCTTCGACCGGCGCGTGCGCAACTCCTGGAAGTCCGAAGACACGCGGGCCGCGATCCGGGGCTACGTCGAGCGGACGCTCGGCGGAAAGGGCTGAGGCCGATCCCCGCGACTACTGCGGGCGACGGTTCAGAATGTCGAGAGCCGCGACCCGGTACGCTTCGGCGAGCGTCGGGAAGTTGAAGATGTTCTCGATGAACACGTCGACGTCGCTCTCGGCCACCAGCGCCATCTGACCCACGTGGATCAGCTCGGTGGCGCTGTCGCCGATGATGTGGATGCCGAGAAGCCGCCGGCCTTCGGGGCAAGCGACGATCTTCAGCATGCCGTCCTCGACGCCGGACACGAGCCCGCGAGCGATCTCGCCGAATCGGGCGCGTCCGATGACGGCCGCTCCGTAGCGCTCCACGGCGGCTTCTTCGCTGAGACCCACGCTCGACATCTCGGGGACGCTGTAAATGCCCACGGGAATCGTCTCGAACGGCGCACCGGCGGGGATGCCGAGAGCGTGGCGAATGGCGCGGCGGCCCTGTTCCATCGCGGACGAGGCGAGGCCCGGGTGACCGGCCACGTCGCCGACCGCGTAGATGTGCTCGACCGACGTGCGGCAATGCTCGTCGACCGGGAGCAGCCCGCGATCGCTGACCTCGAGCCCCGCCGACTGGACGTGCATCCGGTCGACGTTCGCCACGCGGCCGAGCGCCACGAGCAGCTTGTCGGAGCTGATCTCGCGTCCGTCTTCGAGGCGGGTGACGACCTGCGAGATTCCGTCCCACTGGACGGACTCGATCGACGCGTCGCCGATGTACGTGCCGCCCTGATTCTCGAACGAGCGCTGGAAGCGGCCGACGAGCTCGCCGTCCATGAACTTCAGCGGACGGTCCGCCCGATCGATCAGCGTGACCTTCACGCCCAGGAATCCGAAGATCGACGCGTACTCGCTTCCGATGACTCCGCCACCGAGCACGGTGAGCGACTCGGGAAGGTAGATCAGCGAGAGCAGCGAGTCGCTGTCGAGGACGTGCTCGTGGTCGATCGGGATCGTGTCCGGCGTGCGCGGTCGCGAGCCGGTGGCGATCACGATCACGTCGCCGTAGATCATCGTGCTCGAGCCGTCGAGCGCCGTCACCTCGACGACGTGCTCGGAGAGGAACCGGGCCCGGCCGTGATACTGCGTGACTTCGTTACGCACGAGCTGATCGCCCATGAAGTCGACGTGTGCGGAGACGACCTCTTCCATGCGCTCGACGAGCGTCCGAACCTGGATATCGTCCTTCAGCCGGAAGTCGAAGATCTTCGCCGATCGCTGCATGCGCGACATCTGCTGCGCACTCTCCCGCAGCGTCTTGCTGGGGATCGTGCCGCGATGCACGCAGGCACCTCCGACGTCGCGCTCGCGCTCGACGACCGCGACTCGACGACCGGCTTTGGCCGCCTGAACGGCCGCCTTCTGCCCGGCCGGGCCGCTGCCGAGCACGACGACATCAAAGTTGAGATTCGACTGGATCATGGGGCCATCAGATCACAGGAATACGGAAATCACAGGGCCATGGAATCAACGACCTCGAGCACGTTCTCCTTCATGCCGAGGAGGTCGTCGACGTCGTCCTGATACAGGTTCAGCGCTTCGTAAACGGGATGGTGACGCACGCTCTCTTCGTCGTAGATGTCGACCACCGCCACGTACGTGCCGAGTCGATCGGCGAGGCAGGTGATCTTCGCTTCTTCGACGAAGGATTCCGCTTCGGCGTAGGCGCCGTAGTGGATGATCGCTTCCTGCACCGAATCCGGGAGCTCCCACTTCTCGCCGAGGAGCCTGCCGTACGGCAGATGGAACTCGTTCATGAGCTCGATCGCCTCTTCGTAGGCCACGGTCTCGCCGAGATCCTTCTCGACGTCCGCGACCACCTGGAGAACGATGGGCTTCCCGACGTTGTGGAGGAGGCCGCAGAGGAAAGCGCCCTCGACGTTACGACGCAGGAGCCGCGCGATTTCCTTGGCGTAGGCGCCGCTCGCGATCGAGTGACGCCACAGCTCGCGCATCTCCCTTTCGTGTCCCGGAAGGTGGAACACGCGGTTTCGGACGCACGCGGCGAACGCGATCTCACCGATCAGGTTCATGCCGAGGCGCGCGACGGCCTGCTGCAGCGAGACGATCGGGACGCGGCCGCAGTAGGCGACCGAGTTCGCGATCTTCAGGATGTGGCCGGCCAGCGCCTGGTCCTTGTGGATCAACCCCGAGAGCTTCGCGGCGTCGACCCTGCTGTCCGTGGTCAGCTGCAGGACTTCTGTAGCGACCTGAGGCAGGACGGGAAGGTCGATGTCACTGGATTCGAGGTTCGTGGCCAGATGAGTACGGATTTGTTCCAGATGATTCGTCATGAGTACGTTTTGCCCGACAGTTGCAGTTCCCGAGGAAGGAGGTCTGAAGAGACACTTGGAGGGGATTCCACGCTCCGATTTCCATTTTCGGCCGAAACGGGCGCGGCTTGATCGGGAGATGCCGACTTTCTCGTGGAAAAGTCAGTCGGTCAGGCGGATGTGGAAGAGGTACGGCCAGTTCTTGCCGGTGACGAGGAGCCTCTCTTCGGCCGCGTCCCAGGCGATACCGTTCAGCACGCGGTCCCCCGGGATGCGGGCCACGCCCAGCAGATTGGCGAGGTCGATCCACGAGTTCACCTGGCCGCTCTCGGGGTCGATCCGGACGATCAGGTCCGTCTCCCAAACGTTGGCCCAGATCTCGCCGTCGATGAACTCGAGCTCGTTGAGCCGCGAGACGCGGCGGCCGCCGTCCTTCACCGAGACCCGACCGATCTCCTTGAAGGACGCGGGATCGAGGTATCGGATGACATCCGTGCCGTCGCTCATGATGAGCCGCTCGCCGTCGTGCGTGAGCCCCCACCCCTCGCCCGGGTACGAGAACTGTCCGACGCGTTTGAACGTGCGGACATCGTAGACGAACGCCTTCTGCGCACGCCACGTGAGCTGGTACACGCGATCGCCGAGGATCGTGATCCCCTCGCCGAAGTATTCCTTCTCGATCGGGACGCGCCGCAGCACCCGACCGCTCTCGAGCTCGACCTCGCGAACCGTGGAGAAGCCCTCCTGCCCGGTGCCTTCGAACAGCCGACCCTCGTGCATGACGAGGCCCTGCGTGAAAGCCCGTTCGTCATGGGGGAAGCGCTCGACGATCTCGTAGCCGTAGGTGGGGACGGTCCGGCTCGCGTCGCCGTTGCCGGACGCACAAGCGATCGCGAGAACCGAGGAGAGGATCAGCACGGACACGACGATCGCCGAGGACCGGAATTCCCGGCACCCGCTCCGCAGCTCGTGTCGTTCGCTCACCATCGTCTCGTTCCTCGGCCTTCGTGAGTGGCGTCGTCCGGTCCGGTTGCGGAAGCGTCGCCATCCGATCCGCGACAGTGTACGATCCTTCGTCGCCGGTATCTCGAAAGGAGCCCCTCGATGCGTCACGATGCCCTCGGCACCGTCCTTCTCGTCGACATGACCCTCGGGCTGACTGTAGCCTGCGCCGGACCCTCGAAGAACGATTCGGAGCCCCCGCTGCCCGAAGGCGCCGAGGCCCGCTCGCTTCTCGGCAAGCCGCTCTTCGCGCCGACCCTCCCGGAAGCCGTCCTCGAGGATCGCAACGCGAAGCTCGCCGCGGCGCTCGCGCGCTACGAGTCCGAGCCCGACAACCTCGACGCGCTCATCTGGTACGGCCGCCGCACCGCCTATCTCGGACGCTACCGCGACGCCGTCGCCATCTACTCGGGCGGCTTGAAGCTACACCCGGGGAGCCCCGAGCTCTATCGCCACCGTGGGCATCGCTACATCACGCTTCGCAAGTTCGACGAGGCCGTGTGGGATCTCGAGCAGGCCGCTCGTCTCATCGAGGGCAAGGCGGACGTCGTCGAGCAGGACGGGCTCCCGAACGCGCGCAACCAGCCGACCAGCACCCTGCACTCGAACATCTGGTACCACCTCGGGCTCGCGTACTTCGTGCAGGCCGACTACGAATCCGCCAAGCGCTGCTACCTCGAGTGCCGCAAGGTCTCGCGGAACCCGGACATGCTCTGCGCGACGACGCACTGGCTGTACATGACGCTGCGGCGCCTCGGAGAAGACGATGAAGCGAGAGCGACCCTCGAGCCCATTCGCGCCGAGATGGACGTCATCGAGAACACCGCCTACCACCGGCTGCTCCTGATGTACAAGGGCGAGATCGATCCGGATCGGCTGCTGGCGGAGGTTCGCGGCGACAACGGCACGATCGAGACCGCGTCGACCGGTTTCGGCGTGGCCAACTGGCTCCTCGTCGAAGGAGATCGCGACTCCGCCAACGCGCTGATGGAGGATCTCGCTTCGGGTGCGCAGTGGGCTGCCTTCGGTTCGATCGCGGCCGAGGCCGACGTCGCCCGCCGCCGCGCCACGCCGTGAGCCGCGGGCGAGATCCGCTTCCGCGGCTTCTCGATCACGTCACGTTCGCGGGAGCGTCGCTCGCCGACCTGCGGCAGCGATTCGGTCGCGCGGGACTGACGCCTCGTTGGGGAGGCCCGCACGACAACGGCATCACGCACATGGACCTCGTCCCGTTCCCGGACGGCTCCTACCTCGAGCTGATCTCCACGATCGAGCCCGGGGCGCCCTCGCCCATCTGGGACGCGGCGATCCGCCATGAGGCCGGGCCGTGCGCGTGGGCCGTCGAGTCCGACGATCTCGCCGCCGAGGCCGAGGCTCTCGTCGAAGCCGGCATCGATGTCGTCGGCCCGGCGCCGATGCGACGCGAACGGCCGGACGGCGTGGCGCTCGCGTGGTCGCTCGCGTTCGTCGAGGGTATGGGCGTAACGCTTCCGTTTCGCATCCAGGACGAGACGCCGCGGGAACTGCGCGTCGAAGCTCCGGTCGACGGTCCCTTCGCGGGCGTCGCTGCGGTGGTGCTCGCGACCCGAGCCCTGTCCGATCTCGCCGACCGCTTCCACCTCGCGCACGCCTGGGGCCCGCCGACGGATCTCGGAACGGTCGATGAGCTCGGGGCGCGAATCGCGCGGATCGGCGACGGCCCGGTGCTTCTGGCCACGAGCCACGGGACCGAGTCGTGGCTCGAGGAACGACTCGAACGCCACGGCGAGGGCCCCTGCGCATTCCTGCTGGCTCCGGGCGATCCGGCCGCACTCGCCGAGCTGTCTCTCTCGGCCCCTGAAGCCTGGCCGGGCGGCCCCGTCCGATGGCTCGATCTCGGGACGCCGCACGAACGCACGATCGGCGTCTGGTTGCGCGAATCGGACTCCACAGGGTAGAGTCCGGATCGAAGGAAGCGGGAAACGACGCGTCAGTCACGCGCGCCGGCAACGCGACGCCGAGGCACCGATCCACATGATGGAGGACTTCTGGGGCGAGCTTCTCCTCGTCGCCTACTGGCTGTTCGTCGTGGGAATCACGTTTCGCGTGATCTGGCGGCGGCGGGCGATCGGGGTCAGCCACGCGTGGATCGCGCTCGTGGTGCTGCTACCGATCGGCGGGCCCATCCTCTACCTCCTCGTGGGCGAGAACCGGCTCGGATCGGAGCGCGCGGCCCGCGCGAGAGAGCTCCGCGAACCCCTCATGCGGTGGCTGATCACGCTCGCGACCGAGCGCGACGTCGACTGGTCGCAGTTCCACCCGGCGAGCGCTTCGCTCGAACGGCTCGGCACCTCGCTCGTCGGCCTTCCCGCGCTGAACGGCAACCTCCTGAAGCTCATCGATGACAGCGAGGAAGCCCTCCGGTCGATGATCCGCGACATCGACGCTTCGCGCAGCACGTGCCACTTCGAGTTCTACATCTGGTCGAACGGCGGCATGGCGGATGAAGTCGTCGAGGCCCTCGTCCGCGCCGCCCAGCGAGGCGTTCGCTGCCGGATCCTCGTGGATGCTCTCGGCAGCAAGAGATTCCTCCGCTCGAAGCAGGCCTCGCAGCTGCGCGATGCGGGAGTGAACGTGCGCGGCGCGCTTCCCGTCGGCATGTTCCGAGGTCTGTTCCGACGCCTCGACCTGAGGCTCCATCGGAAGATCGCCGTCATCGACGGCCTCATCGGGTACACGGGAAGCCTCAACCTCGTCGATCCCCGATTCTTCAAGCAGGACGAGGACTTCGGCGAATGGATCGACACGATGGTTCGCGTCGAGGGGCCCTCGGTCGAAGCGCTGAATGCGATCTTCCTCGCGGACTGGAGGCTCGACGGCGCCGAGAGCATCGAAGAGCTGAGACGAACGGGAGACCTCCGCCCCGCCGACGACGCCGGGCCGACCGTCGTCCAGGCCTTCCCTTCGGGCCCCCAGCACGCCCCCGGAGCGATCCATCAGATGCTGCTCTCGACGGTGTACGCCGCACGTCGAGAGCTCATCATGACGACGCCGTACTTCGTTCCCGACGCCGCGATGCTGACCGCGCTCGTCACGGCTGCGCGGCGGGGAGTCGACGTGACGATCGTGGTGCCGCGCAAGGTCAACTCGTTCCTCGTCCGCTACGCGAGCGCCTCGACGTACGACGAGCTTCTGGCGGCCGGCGTACGCATCCTGCTCTACGAAGGCGGGCTCTTGCACTCGAAAACGGTTACCGTCGACCGCTCTATCGGGCTGATTGGTTCGGTGAACCTCGACATGCGGAGCTTCTGGCTCAACTTCGAGCTCACGTTGTTCGTGTACTGCCCCAACTTCACACAGCAGATCGTCACCCTGCAGAACGACTACATGGAGTCGTGCGAGCCTCTCGACGAGAAGCGATGGCTCGCGCGGAGCCGCGGGCGGCGCGTGGCCGAGAACGTGCTGCGCCTGTTCAGCCCGGTCCTCTGATCCCGTCGCGGCGAGCGGCTACTTCCCCTTGTGGCTGCGCTCCCAGAAGTCGCCGAGAACGAGCGACAGCCCGACGCCGAGCAAGAACGTGCTCGACATGACGTGGATGATCGCCGAAAGGCGGGCCATCCAGCTCAGCGGATAGATGTCCCCGTACCCGAGGGTCGTCATCGTCGCGACGGCGAGGTGCGCGCAGTCCACGAACGTGACGAAGCGCGTCCTCGTGTCGAACCGGACGACCTCCTCGATCGACTTCCGGCGCGTCACGTCCACGTAGACCTCGGGCGGGTGCGCCACCTCGCGCCCGGTCTCCTCCACCACGAACTCCTCGACCCCGAGCCACGAGCGGTTGAAGTACCCGCCGAGTGCACGGCGCGTCTTCGTTCGCAGAGCGGGCGCGTCGATTTCGCCGGCTTCGAGACGCTGACGTTCGGCTTCGTAGAAGCGGTAGCTGTAGCGCGAATCCTCCCAGTCACCGGCGACCGCGAGGCTGTAGTAGAGCGCGGTGAACGTGACGGCAAGCACCGCGTACGACACGAGAATCGTGGTAAGGAGCCTCTGCTTCGACTCGGGTCGGAAAGACAGGTTCAGCGCGCGGCGCACGACCGAGAACACCATCGCGAGCACCGCAAGGCCTACCAGGCTGAGGCTGATCTTCTGGAGGGTGCCCGCCTCGATCGGCGTCCACCGCACGAGCTCCACGAAGAACAGTGAGATCCCCAGTGTCAATCCGCCAAGACCGACGAGGATGCGGATCTCGGGGAACTGCCTGGCCTCCCGGACGAGACCGCGCAGAACGTCCTGGCCGTCGGGTTGATCCTTCGGCTCGTCGCTCAAACGCCGAACCCCTTGCGATAGGCCCTGCGGACGAACCGGTTCGCGGGCTCGAAGTTGGTAGCCCTGAGGTTCTTCGAATCCCACTCGATCGGCCGGCCGGAGCGCACGGCGAGGTTCCCGAGCAGCACCGCTTCGGTGAACGGCGCCGCATACTCGAAGTTCGAACCGGCCGGCGTGCCGCCCCGGCACGCCCGGAACCACTCGGCGTAGTGTCCGCCTTCGACGCGCGGAAGCGTCGGTGCCGGAAGCGACGACTCGAGCTCCTTCTCCTTCGCTTCCGGAACGATCTGCACGTTGTCGCTGTACGTGTCGCAAAGGAGCGAAGCGTTGTCCCCGACGATCAGCGTGCCGTTCGCCTTCCACTTCCACTTCGGGCCGAGCGAGATCGGAACGACCGGACGCAGCCCGCCGTCGTGCCAGACGACGTCGAGCCCGGGACGGCCGCCTTTCTTGCCGTAGCGGTAGCGAACCATGGACGCCTTCGGGGCCGACTCGGCGTTGCGCGCGGTGGCGACCGCCTCGACGGTCTTCGGCGCGCCGAGATCGAGCGCCCAGTATGCCGAGTCCATGATGTGACAGCCCATGTCGCCGAGAGCGCCGGTCCCGAAATCCCACCATCCGCGCCAGTTGAACGGGCAGTACGCCGGATCGTACGGACGGTCGGCAGCGACGCCGAGCCAGAGGTCCCAGTCGAGATTCTTCGGAACGACGGGGACGCACTCACTGTGATCGGGACGTCCCATGCCCTGCGCCCAGATCGGGCGGTTCGTCCAGTGATGCACCTCGCGCACGACCCCGAGGACTCCCGAACGAACGATCTCCACCACGCGGCGCGTGCCTTCGTTCGCGTGCCCCTGGTTGCCCATCTGCGTCGCGACGCCCGCCTTGCGTGCCGCCGTCCGCAGCTGCCGCGCTTCCCAGATCGAATGCGTCAGAGGCTTCTCGCAGAAGACGTGCTTGCCCATCTGCAGGGCCGCATAGGCCGGGGCGAAATGCATGTGATCCGGCGTCGAGATCGTCACCGCATCGATCTGGTCGCCCATCTGCTCGAACATCAGGCGGTAGTCGCGAAAGACCTTCGCCTTCGGAGCCTTCTGCTTGGCCTTGGCGGCCATGTCGTCGTCGACGTCGGCGAACGCGACCAGCGTCTCGTTGTTCACGGCCGCATCGACCGCCGAGCCGCCGCGGCCGCCGGCACCGATGCACGCGATGCGCAACTTGTCGTTCGGACTCGATCCGCTCCAGCCGAAGACCGGGCCGGGGAGCATGGCGAAGCCGGCCGCAGCGGCCGACGTCTTCAGAAAGGTGCGTCGAGTCGTCGATTCGCGTGTCATGTCGATTCTCCGTCTGCGGAAGTGGGGCAACGCACGGATTGTAGGCGCCGGGTGGGGAAATCGCCAGGAGGAATCGCGAGGAGGGTGAGAGGAACCGCGCCGGCCGCGACGCTAGGGGACGAGCAGCGGCACGTGGTCGAAGTCCGCAGGCACGTCGAAGGTCTCCTCGTCGCCTCCGCGGTCGCGGAACACGTGGAGCACACGCGCCCGGCCGATGTCCTCGTAGTCCGGCTCGGGGTAGTTGGAGGCGTCGAGCGAGCGCTCCAGACCGACCTCCTGGATCAGGACGCGAACGCCCGGGATCCCGCTCATCATGCGCTCTTCGGCTCGCTGCATCCCGCCGTAGGTGTCGTGGATCTCGAACAGGATGCGAAGCACTCGCCTGAGTCCCCGGAACCCGACGCCGTCCTCGAGGAAGATGAGGTCGAGGTCGAGACACCAAAGCACGTGATGCAGGTGCTGGCGCGCCGGCCAGTCGATCGCACGCTCCACCGGCGGGCCGACATGCTGCCGCAGCCAGGTGTCGCGGTACAGATCGAAGTCATCCTCGCTCTCGTCGCGCGACAGGCCCAGGATGAACCAGTGGTGGACGCCGATCCAGAAGCCCTCGCCCTTCTTGAACGAACGCGACGAGGCCTTCTTGTAGAGCGTCTCCAGCCCTTTGATCAGTCGACGTCGGCGCTGGACCTCGTCGCGGCGGGCGAGCCGGCGCAGCGTGTCAGGGCGGAGAATCGATTGCGCCGAGACGCGGGCCGGCCATCGGTCCGCCTCGTCGGCAGCCTGCGCGGCCTCCGCTTCGGAAACGAGCTGCACGCGCACGTCCGCACGGCGCGCCGTCTTCGTGAAGCGCGTCTTCCAGCCGAGCGCGCCGAGCAACCGCGACAGCCGTCGCCGTTCGACGAACGAGTCGAGCCCGTCCACGTGAATCGAGGGGCGAGGCGCCCGTCTCGGATCGAGTCGCACGCCGAGCCAGAGGATCGACAGCACGTAGAGCAGGTACGAGCCGCCGCCGAGTGCGCCCGTCCACGCGAGCCATCGCCCGAGAATGCTCGAGACCGGCGTCGTTTCCGAGATCCCGTCCGAGCCCTGCAGCACGACGTTCCCGAGCGCGATGAACAGCAACGCCGAGACCGCGAGCACCAGGTGGATGCCCTCCATCGCCGACATGAAGCGCACGGACACCGCGCGCAGCGCACCGCCGGTCGCCTTCGACTTCCACACCAGCCGAACGGGATGCGACACGGGAAGGATCGCCGCGCAGATGAGCACGCCGAGAAGGAGCATCGTCGCCGTCACCGCGATTCGAGGATTCACAGCCACGGCCGCGATCAGCAGCGCGACTCCCGATCCGAGAAGCGTCAGGATCTCGGGCCGGAGCGAACGCTTGGCGGGGTCCTTCGAGCGACACACGAACGCGTCGTGCACCATCATGCAGAACAGGACGATCGTCCCGAGCGACAGGAACAGCACTCCCGCCCACAGCAGGGTAAGGATCGCGAGGTAGCCGACGTAGAGGCGCGGCGCGAGCGCGGCCCGCAGGTCCTCGATGGGGACGCCCGGCCAGAACCAGCCGAACAGCGCCAGCAGCGTGCACGCCACGAACACGTGCGCGAGGAACGTCGGGTAGCCGAAGGGATCGAGCGAGCCGGCCCGGAAGTCGACGCCGACGGTGGCCTGTCGATGCACGACCGCGCGCATCACGCGGCGCCCCGCTCGCAGCAGGAACCCGACCCACGCGATGCCGACATCGCGGTGCCACACGATCGTCACGAGTGTGAGACCGGCGAGCCCGAGGACGCCGAGCGCGTCGCCGAGATCCGAGGGCGAATGGCGTCCGAGCACTTCGATGGCGGCGAGCGCGGAAACCCAGAGCGCGGCCGCGGCAAAGCCCGTGGGGCCGGCGCGGAGCGACCGTGTCGCGAATCGGCGGGTGGTATCGAGCGGAGATCGCATCCCCCCTCATTCTCGCACAACCCACCGCGCGTTGCGACGCCCTGCCCCAGCGCGGCGCCGATTAAGTATGCTCCTAACTTTCCCCTCTCGGCGCGGAGAATCCGGTGTCCACCACGACAGGCTTCGTGTTGTTTCTCGTTCTGACCGTCTCGCTCCTCGGCGTGGTCGTCGTGACCGGCCGTACGGGCCGGCGGCGCGCTCACCTCGCGACGGTGATCACGACCGTTCTGTCGCTCGGGATCACGATCTGGTTTGCCGAGCAGCTGGGCGAGCTCTACGACCTCGAGTCCGCCGGCTGGATCACGCCGGTCCATCTCCTGATCGCGAAGATCACGGTCTTCGCTTACCTGCCTCCGATCATCACGGGCTGGCTGACGTTCCGCGGCCGGCAGGGTCTCCGCAAGATCCACGCGCGGTTCGCCTATCTCGTGCTGCTGCTGACGGTGCTGACCGCCGTGACCGGTACCGCGATGATCCTGAGCGCCGACCCGATCGCCGCGGGCTAGGCAACCCGTCCGCGCGGCGCTATCCTTGTCGCGATGACGACTTCGCTACCCGATCTGGATACGAGACTGCTCGCCCGCATCGAAGCTGCCGACGCCGCGTTCCATCGCGCTCGGCTGGGCGCCGACGCGGTGACCGAGCACGGCGACCTCACGGTCATTCACGGACCCGAAGATCCCGCGACGGGCGAACCGCGCGTCCTCGGCCTCTCGCCGAAGACCGCCGGCGACCTCGCCCCCGCGCTCGATTCGCTCGGGGACAGCGCCGCGTCCGCGCGCGTCGAGATCCTGCCCGGATCGCTCGATGCCGCCACGGCCTCCACGCTTGCCGAGCACGGATTCCGCCACACCGGATTCACCGCGCTCCACTACGGCGTCCCCGATCCGTCGGCCCTGCAGCCGAACCCGGGAGTCGAGGTGACGGCCGTGGAAGCCGACTGGGCGTTCCGCGAGTTCATCGAGGTGTACCAGCAGGGTTGGGACATCCCGGCCGGCGACCACCAGTCCACGGACGATCTCGCGCACTGGCGGAGCATCGAGGGCATCGAGCTGTGTCTCGGACGCCTGTACGGAACGGCGGTCGCCGCGGGGTGGCTGCACGTCGACGGCGAGACAGCGTCGCTTGCCGATGCCGCATCGACCCACGTGCTGCGCCGTCAGGGAGGCCACACGGCCGTGCTTCACCACCGGCTCGTCCGCGCTCAGGAGGCGGGCTGCAAGCTGGTCGTCGCGTGGTCGCAGTTCGGAGATCCGGCGCACCGCAACCTCGCGCGCGCCGGCCTGCGACTGGCCGCCACGAAGGCGATCTGGCAGCGCTAGCGCACGACAGCACGAAGACGGGAGGGGAATCGCGCGATGCGTTTCTACGCGGATCTGCACATCCACTCCAGGTACTCGCGCGCGACCAGCCGGGATCTCGACCTCGAGCACAACGCGTACTGGGCCCGCAAGAAGGGCGTCTCGCTTCTCGGCACCGGTGACTTCACGCACCCCGCGTGGATCCAGGAGATCCGCGAGAAGCTCGTCCCCGCCGAGCCCGGGCTGTTCCGGCTGCGGGATGATCTCCAGCGTGAGGTCGATTCGTGGCTCCCGCCGTCGTGCGTCGGCCCGATTCGCTTTCTCCTGCAGGTCGAGATCTCGACCATCTACAAGAAGGGCGAGAAGACCCGAAAGAACCATCACCTGATCTACGTGCCGGGGCTCGACGAAGCCGATCGGCTGATCGAGAAGCTCTCGCGCATCGGCAACCTGAAGTCCGACGGGCGACCGATCCTCGGACTCGATTCGCGCGACCTCCTCGAGATCACGCTCGAGTGTGGCGAGGATTGTTACCTCATCCCGGCGCACATCTGGACGCCGTGGTTCTCGACGCTCGGCTCGAAGTCCGGCTTCGATTCGATCGAGGAGTGCTACGACGATCTCACGCCGCACATCTTCGCGGTCGAGACGGGACTGTCCTCGGACCCGCCGATGAACTGGCGCGTGTCGTTCCTCGATCGGTATCGACTCGTGTCGAATTCCGACGCGCACTCGCCCGGCAAGATCGGCCGCGAAGCGAGCGTCTTCGACTGCGACCTCGACTACATGGCCGTGCGGCGCTCTCTCGAGACGGGCGTCGGCTACGAAGGCACCGTCGAGTTCTTCCCCGAGGAAGGGAAGTACCACCTCGACGGGCATCGCAAGTGCGGCATGCGACTCGACCCGGACGAGACGCGGCGTCACGGCGGCGCGTGCCCGGCCTGCGGGAAGCCGATCACGGTCGGCGTGATGAACCGTGTGGACCAGCTCGCGGATCGCGACGAGCCGGCTTCACCGGAAACGGCCGCGCCCTACCGGAGCCTGGTCCCGCTGCCCGAGATCCTGAGCGAGATCCACGGCGTCGGCCCGAAGAGCAAGACGGTCGGACGCACCTACGAGAAGCTCGTGGCGCGGCTCGGCTCCGAGCTCGACATCCTCGAGACGATGCCCCGCGACGAGCTGGAGCATCGCGGCTCGGAGCTCGTCGCCGAAGCCATCGATCGGCTGCGCGCGGGTCGCGTGCGACGCGATTCCGGCTACGACGGCGAGTACGGCGTGATCCGCGTCTTCGACGAGGGCGAGCTCACCAAGGACAGTCGGGTCGGCGTGCTGGTGGAGCTTCCCGGGGAGCCGAAGACGATCGACGAGGCGTCCTCATCCCGCGCCGAGGCCCCGATGGAGAGTTCCCCCGCGGACGAGACGTGTTCCTCTCCGTGATCGAGGCCGAGCTCCTTCGCCGCAAGGTCGCTCGTTCCCGAGGTCGCAACTCGGATGTTGCTCAGCTCGATCTGTTCCGCTAGGATCTTTCCCAGTGGACGACATTTTGTCGGACAGCGGGTGACCATTCCCGTCAGACGGTCGAGATCGCGCTTGTCGCAACCGAACGTCTAACCTATTGGTCACAAGCGAATAACAGAAATCCACACGCGGGTCGCGAAGAAACGGCAAAGTCCGCTCGTGACCGGCGAAAGGGATATCAGTATTATCCCTAATACCGTGCTACAGCGAAGGATTCGATAATCTGCCATGTCGAGCGGCGAGGTTCACCGACCTCCCGGGCATCACTCGACGCGGCACCCGAACAAAGCTTCATCACTGCGGCTCGAGATATTGGGTCACCCTCCAAATGCCCGGCAGCAGTCCCAATTCTCGAGTCGCTCTTTTCTTCTCTCGGGGTTAGCCTCGAGAAAGATCGCGGGCCCGACGGGGCCTGGTAGCACGGTTCGCTCGCGCGGGAGCGTGGGCAAGCATCGCGAGCGCGAGCATGAGTCAGGTGGAAATCCTGCTTGTGGAAGACGACGTCCACGACGTCGACCTGGCACTCCGGAGCTTTCGTAAGAGCAACGTCGCTCGCAATATCGAGGTCGCCCGCGATGGCGCGCAAGCCCTCGAGATGCTCTTCCCCGCCGACACCACGGCGCCCCTCCGGCCGCGACTCGTCCTGCTCGATCTGAAGCTGCCGAAGATCAACGGCCTCGAAGTCCTGAAGCGCATCCGCAACGAGGAATCGACGCGGCTGCTTCCCGTAGTCATCCTCACGTCGTCCAAGGAGTCGAGCGATCTGCGCACAGCGTACGAGCTCGGCGCCAACAGTTACCTTTGCAAGCCCGTCGAGTTCGCCGCATTCGACCAGGTCCTCACGAGCGTGGGCCTGTACTGGATGACGCTGAACGAGAACGCCCCCTGACCGACCGCCCGTCAACGGTCCCCTCTACAAGGAGGTCCGGAGATCTCCGACCGAGCGCCGATTCGTGTCCTCATCGTCGAGGACTGCCAGGAAGACGCCGAGCTGGTCCTTCGCGCCATGAACCGCGAGGGACTCGACTGCGAAGCCGTTCGCGTCGAGACGCCCGAACGTTTCCTCGAAGAGCTCCACGGCAGCGACTGGGACATCGTCCTCAGCGACTATTCGCTCCCCCGCTTCAACACGGGGATGGAGGCGCTCGACTTGTTGCACACGACCGGCATCGAGATCCCCTTCCTCGTGGTCACGGGCTCGCTCGACGAAGAGACCGCCGTCCGATGCCTGAAAAAGGGCGCCGACGACTACATCCTCAAGGAGAACCTCACGAGGCTCGCGCCCGCCGTGCGCATGGCGCTGCAGCTCTTCGCCGAGCGCCGCGAGCGCAACAGCCTTCTCGACCAGCTGCGCCAATCGCAGAAGATGGAATCGGTCGGGCAGCTCGCGTCGGGCGTGGCCCACGATTTCCGCAACCTGCTGACGGTCATCTCGAACCACCTGCTCCTCATCGAGAAGCGCGACGCCGATCCCGAGCGCCTGGAGCGATCGATCGAAGCGGTGCGCGGTGCGATCGACCAGGCCGGCGACGTCGCGCGATCGCTCCTGGATTTCAGCGAGAAGCGTCGGCCGTCGAAGCGACCGCTCGAGCTCGGGGTGACGCTGCGTCCGATCGCGCGGCTCATCGAGCGCAGCAGCCCGCCCTCCGTTCGACTGTCGGTGGAATGCGACGGGCGCGAGGTGTGGGTGCTCGCGGATCGGGTGCAGATCCAGCAGGTGCTGCTCAATCTCGGACTCAATGCGAAGGACGCACTCGGCTCGGAGGGCGGCTCGATTCGCATCCGCATCGAGCGGGTCGAGAAGGACGGGCAACCGCGCGCACGCCTTTCCGTGGAGGATGACGGGTCCGGGATCGACCCCGACGTCCTGCCGACGATCTTCCAGCCGTTCGTGACGACGAAGGAGGTGATCGGCGGCACCGGGATGGGGCTCGCGGTCGTGAAGGGCGTCGTCGAGGACCACGGCGGCACGATCGAGGTCGACTCGACGCCGGGGGCCGGGAGCACCTTCATCGTCGAGCTTCCCGTTCACGAGCCCGAAGGCGAGAACGATGCCGAGCCGGTGCCTCGCGGCGCGGGCCAGCGGATCCTTCTCGCGGCGCCGGACTCGCAGAGCCGCGCCGTCCTGTCGACCGGGCTCTCGATGCTCGGTTACGAGATCGCCCACGAGGATCCCGATCGTCTCCTCGAGCGTCTGACGGAGTCGGCCGACGGAAACTTCGACCTCGTGATGCTCGAAGCGCAGCGCGGGCATCCTCATGAGCGCATCCGACGCCTACGGGAGAAAGGCATCGACGTACCGGTGATCGTCCTCTCGAAGGTCGAGCTCGAAGCCGAAGCGACCGACGAGCCTTCCGGCGTTCGAACGATCGTGATGCCGTTCGGCCTCGACGAAGCCGGACGCGCCGTTCACGAATCGCTCTGAGCACGCGACCCGAGCGCGACGTGCAGCCGCATCCCCCCGACCGGGCTACGGATCGATGAGCTGTTCCCGGATCGCGAAACGCGCGAGCCGCACACGATCGTGGATGTCGAGCTTCGCCATCACGTTCTCGGTGTGCTTCTCGACGGTCTTGGTTCCGACGTGCATCATCTCGCCGATCTCGCGCTTCGTGTAACCGCGCGCGATGTAGACGAGCACCTCGCGCTCGCGCGGCGTCAGCGTCTGGAACTTCGTCTTCGGGTCGTCCGGGAGTCGTGCCTCTCCGTCCTCGAGCACGAGCCGGGCGAGGATCGTCTTCGAGAAGAACGCCTTCCCGTCGAGGACCCGGCCGAGCGCTTCCACCACCGCGTCCGCCGGCTCGTCCTTCGAGATGAACCCGCGCGCGCCCACCGCGAGCGCCCGCTCGATGTGGCTGTCGTAGGTGTGGGCGCTCAGGAAGACGATCCGGGCCGAGGGAGCGCGTTTGGCGATGCGGCTGGCCGAGTCGAAGACGTCGGTGCCGGGCATATCGATATCGAGCACGACGAGCTCGAAGTCGTGTTCATGTGCCAGCTCGGCGCCCTCGGCGGCCTCGCTCGCCACGAAGATCTCCGCGGACTCGTACTCTTGCGCGAGCCGATCGCGGAGCATCTCCCGGAACATCGCCTGATCGTCAACGAGGAGGATCTTCAAGATGCATCCCCGGTCCTTGCCCCACCGCTGGCTGCCTCACCCGGTCCTCGGGGCAGCTCGAGCGGTTCCTTCGCCGGCAGATTCCCGTGCCGAGTGCGTCTCGGCCACGGCACGGGGAATTCTATCAGAATCGCGCCGCGTTCGACGGGCCGCCCGCGCAATCTTGCCGCGTAGGCCGCTCTTTGCCACAATCCCGGGCGCCCGGGGGCCAGGTCACGTTTGGACGACTCGGCCCCGGCACACGCCAGCCCCCTGCGAGCCGGAAAGGACGTACGACCCGATGAGCGACACGGCCCCGATCTTCGATGCCATCACGGCAGGAGACCAGGACAAGTTCCGCGAGCTTCTCGAGCAGAATCCCGATTGGGCCGATGCGGTCGACGAGAACGAGAACGGGATCCTGGTGCGAGCCGCCGTCGCCAATCAGGAAGAAATGGTCCTGGCGCTGCTCGAGGCACGCGGCGAGGATCCTGTCTTCGCCTCGACGATCCGCGGAGATCGCGACGCCGTGATGGCGCAGTGCGACGAGGACGCGTCGCGCGTCAAGAACGAGTCGAAGGACGGGTTCACGGCCCTTCACTTCGCGGCGTTTTTCTCGCAGGATCGGACGCTGGATGTCCTCGTCGAGTACGGCGCCGATATCGAAGCCGTCACGTCGCACCCGTCGAAGATGATGCCCATCCACTGCGCGGCGCTCAGCGGCAAGATGGAAGCCATCGACTCGCTGCTCAACCGCGGCGCCGACCCGGACGCCCTTCGCGCGGATGGCTGGACGGCGTTGATGATCGCGGCCGCCCACGGCTATGAGCGACCGCTTCTCACCATCCTGCATCACAACTGCGACGTCGACGTCGAGTCCAGCGACGGCAAGACCGCCGTGGACCTCGCGCGCGAGAACGGTCACGACCGACTCGCCGAGATCATCCCGGGCTAGCCGACTCCCGGGATTCGTCGCCTCGCAACGCTCGACCTCGCAGCGCTCGCGCGCTACTCGATGCGCAGCACGAGACCGTTGGTCACGCTGAAAAACACCGTGCCCTGCGAGCATCGGTCTTCGATGATGCCCTGGAACGTCACGTTCAGCGTCTGGTTGAGGCCGTTCGGCAGCGACAGGAACTCGAACGCGGGTCCGTCGATGATCGGCGGGTCGCCCGGGCCATTGTCGGTGCCGAGCTTCGGGTTGATCCCGATGCCGTTCCAGATGCGCGCCGGCGCCTGCGTCGCGATGATGAAGGGTCCGAAGCACATCGGTCCGAGATTCTTCGGAAGCGCCACGATGTCGCTCGCGAGCGGCTCCCCGCCCCAGACGTAGACACACGCCGCCGTCGGTCGTCCGTCGCCGACCGAGATCGGCGGCTCGGCGATCGTCGCCGAGAGCGGATCCCCCGTCGACACGGTGAGGATGCGATCGACGCCACCGGACGAACCGTTGACGAAGAGGACATCCGACGACGAGCCGCAACCCAGGTTGATCTGGCCGGCGCCGCACGTTCCGATCGGCTCGACGACTTCCACGGTCACGCTCCAGTTGTCGATGTCGCCGATCCGCGTCGCGTCCGCCTCCACCGCGACCAGGCGCACGTAGCCGAAGCTCACGACGGAAGCTCCGAGCGCGAAGTCCGGGTTGTCGCTCATGTCGACGTTGAGGTTCCCGAGGAGCCGTCCGAAATCGGCCGACGTCAGCCCGTTCGCGGACTTCGGCGTCCAGCCCGATTCGGGCGTCGCCTGGCTCGGCCCGACGTAGTTGACGCCGTCCTGTACGACGAGCGGATAGGTGAGCATGCCCTCGTCGCTCCCCGACGTGAGCCGCGCATCCTCGGAGTAGTCGATCGCGCCGATGCCGCCCGTTGAGGGATCGAAGTTCGACGCCGTGTACTCCGCAACGATCGCGACGACCGTGTTCGAGATCAGGTCGATCGTGTGCTGCCGGTAGAAATCGGGGTTCCCGCCCGAGGACTGCTGGACGAAGCTCCCGGTCCCGGTGCCGCCCGAGACAAGCGTCTGCACGTTCCAATCGCCGTTGTTGAAGTCACCGTCCGAGAACTGAACGGTTCCGGCGGCGACGGGAAGGGCGAGGCCCAACGTCAGCAAGATCGCGAGCGTTCCACGGAGTGTCTGCATGCCAATCCCTCCTGCGGTTCTTGGGGTCAGTGCGTCCCGGACCGCTCCATCTTCCACATTGCATGGAGAATGGTCAACGCGCCGGAAGATCCTGCCCCGCGACGGAGGGCGTCCGGATCAGAGGGACGATCCCTCGCGCCGTCGGACCACCGCGTCCACGACGAGGACGACCACCGCAGCGGCGAGCCCCACGCCGAGCGTCGCGACGAGCTCGCCCGCGTCGCCGGTCGGTGAGACGTTCTCGAAGAGCCGGTGCTTGAGATCGAGCTCCGAGACGAGCTCCGGGTGCGCGCGAAGCTCGTCCATCTCCTCGGCCGGGAGCCCGGCGCGATCGAGATTCTCGAGCGTCACGTCGCGCTGGAACGGCCAGATCTTGCGGAGGCTCCCGATCATGAAGCCGGCGAGGACGGACATCGTCGGGCCGAAGCGCTTGTCGAGCAGGATGCGGAGCACGCGACTGAACGCGAGAAGCCCGATCCCGCAGCCCAGCGAGAACACCGCCACCGTGACGACGTCGTTCGTCGTGACGTCGAGCTTCGGCAGGCGCTTCAGGATGCCCGTGATTGGCACGTACATCCCGAGCAGAAGAAGCAGAAACGCTCCGCTGATGCCGGGCAAGATCATGGCGCAGATCGCGATCGCGCCGGAGAAGAACACGTACGGCAGCGACGGATCCCCTCCCGAGACCGCCTCGAGGCCCGTCAGCCAGAACGCGAAGCCCGCCGCGAGCACGGCCAGGGCGCCGAACGCCGGCAGCTTCGTATCCCGCAGGGCGAGGCGACCGACGATCGCCGAGGACGCCAGGATCAGCCCGAAGAACGCGGCGAGGGTGAGCGAACGGGTGGCGTCTTCGGTGAGAAGACGGTTCATCACGCTCGCGAGCCCGAGCACGCCCGCGCCGATTCCCGCGCCGAGGCCGACGAGGAAGCGCAGATCGATGTGCCGGGCCGCCTCGAGAAGCCGTCGCTCGAGGACCAGCCTCACCAGGCGCCCGTCGAAACGGCTGATCGCGCCGACCAGCCTCGCGTAGATCCCGAGGATCAACGCGACGGTACCCCCCGAGACGCCCGGGACGATGTCCGCGGCGCCCATCATGAGCCCGCACCCGGCGTGGCGGGCATCCGCAGCGAGCCCGCCGGGGGCGTCCACCGAGCCCGGAGCGGTCGATTTCGATGTTTCGTCAGCCATGGTGCAGGAGTCTAGGAAGCGACGAATCGGGGAACAACCGGGGCGCCTCGGCAAAAAAAACTCGGAGATTCTCCCAAACCGAACGCCTTCGAATTCGTGGTATTGTGGAGGTCGCTCGCCCGGTCCGGTCGGATGCACCGTGCGGCAAGAACCTACCGAAGGTGCCATACTGTAACGAGTTGGGCTTAAAAGGGACCCATCTCGGGCCACGCGAGGCTCCCGGAATCCCCGTCTCGGGGGAATTTTTAGCGACACTCCGGGAAGTTTTCGGCGTCGGTCGGCGACCACTTGAATGACGCGCAGTTAGCACGACTCACCACCCCCATGGCAAAGGGTCAGGCTCTCAGGGGAGCCCCCCGTTCGCCGCGAGGGATCCGGTCCGGGAGTCATCGGGACAAAGCAAGGGGTAAGTAGCCGGATGCGAACACTGATCACCTGCCTGCTGGGATCCGCTCTCTTCCTCGCGGGGTCTCCCCTCGTCATCTTGGCGTCCGGGAAGGCCTCCGACCGTGTGAAGGTCAGCTCCCAATTCGATGTGGCGGTCTACCGCGCCGAGGAGGCGATCGACAAGGGCGAGCACGACGTCGCGCTCTTCCAGATCGATCGCGCGCTCGAACGCGATCCGAAGTCGCCGGTAGCGTGGGGCCTTCGAGCCGAGTGGGCCGAAGCGATCGGCGACACCGACGAGCTCGTCTACGCGCTCCACAAGCAGTACCGCCTTCTCGTCAAGCAGGACGCCAAGCGATCCGTCCTCGAGCCGATCCGCAAGAAGCTCGACCGGATCGACCCGCTCGCCGACACGCTGCTCACGTTCCGCGATCAGTTCATCAGCCGACTCCTGCCGATCGCCGAGCGCTACGAGGCCGAAGGCCGTCCGCACTCCGCGATCCGCGTCCACCAGGAGATCCTCTCGCTCGATCCCGAGCGCGAGGAGAGCATCCTGAAGATCGAAGAGATCTCCGCTTCGCCCGATCCGACGCTCGCCGCGACCGCCAAGCCGAAGGATCTACTCGAGGGCATCTCGCAGGAATGGATCCGCCAGTTCGACCAGAAGCACGGCGCGTGGGATCGCCGATCGAAGCTCGAGAAGACGAACTACATCACGCAGACCGACGCGGGCTACGAGGTCATGGTCCGCACCGGTGAAGCGATGGAGCAGATGAACGGCTTCTATCGCGAGTGGTTCCAGTACGGGACGAGAGAGAACCCGGGCTCGGTGCCGCGCATCTTCGTGAACATCTTCAAGAACCGCACCGAGTACCTCGAGCTCGGCATCGGTCCGCCCGTCGAATGGTCGGGCGGCCACTTCACCGGAAGCGCCGTCGAGACGTACATGGGCGGCGGCGGCTTCGAGCAGATGACGGGTACGCTGTTCCACGAGGCGGCGCACCAGTTCGTCTCGCTCGCGACGTCGGCGACGGGCTGGCTGAACGAGGGCATCGCGAGCTTCTTCGAAGGCACGCGCATCCTCGCCAACGGCACCGTCCGGATGAACCTGCCGGCCAACCACCGCCTCTTCCCGCTCGCGCGGCGCATGGAGAACGGCTGGATGGAATCGGCCGAGGACGGCATCAATCCGTCGAACCCGTCCGGCAGCTCGCCCGAGAAGGCTCCCACGTTCCAGATCATCATCGAGAACGAGTACGCCTGGGGCCCGCCCTGGTACGCGCCGACGTGGGGCTTCGTGTTCTTCCTCTACAACTACCAGGATCCGGTCGACGGCCGCTTCGTCTATCGCAAGGCCTTCCAGGAGTTCATCGACAGCTCGGGCGGCCGCGTCGGCAAGGGTGCGATCGAGAACTTCGAGCAGGTGGTCGTGCGCAACCCGTCGCGACGCACCCCGGGAATCGATCCGAAGGAGCACCCCGAGAGCATCCGCCTTCCGCGCAACACCAACGACCTGAACGAGGTCTGGAAGGAGTACATCCTCGAGCTTCGCGATCAGCAGACCGGTCGCTCCGAAGTGAAGCGACCGTACCTCGACTGGGCGCGCTACGCCCTCAAGCGCAAGGAGCGCACCGTCGCGAAGGAGCACTTCGAGAAGGGCATCATCCAGGATCCGCAGAACATCGAGATGCTCGTCGAGTTCGCGGCCCTGCTCGCCGATCGCTACGGCAACCGCGACCGCGCGTCGAAGCTCGTGCTGCAGGCCATCCAGGTGCTCGAGCTCGCGGACGAGCCCGACCAGCGCCGGATCGACGAGCTCGAGAAGATGCTCGGCAAGTGGGATCCGAAGCGCCGCGACGTCAACAAGATTCGCGCCGACCTGCGCGAGGGCGCGAACGACATCGCCCAGCAGTACTACGACGCCGGGCTCTACATGATGACGATGGACGTCAGCCTCCGCTTCGCGCGCGAGTTCCGGTTCACGGAGCTGTTCGACCTCTTCGAGCGCGCCGCGCGAAAAGCCGAGAAGTCGCTCGCGCTTTGGCGCCTCGCCTACAACGAGGTCGACCTCGACGGTTGGGAGACGACCGGCAACGACACGTTCCAGCCCTACGGCTCGATCCTCCGCTCCGCGTTCGGCAAGAAGGTCAAGGGCAAGTACGACTTCCGCTTCCTCACGATGAAGACCGTCACGTCGGGCGACTTCTCGATGGAGACCGAAATCTACGTCGAGTACGACAAGGCGAGCTTCGCAGGGCTCGTGTTCGGGAACAAGTCGGCGAGCTCCTTCCACGCGCTATTCCTGATGCCCGGGGGTACGGCCGAGCAGACCGGGAACTTCGACCAGAAGGGCTACCTCGACCTGACGACCTTCTACGGCGCCGGCGACTACAAGGTGTGGCGACACAACTCGGTCGACGCGATCGAGCCCGCCTGGCACAAGCTGCGCGTCGACGTCACCGGCACGCTCGTCGACGTCTGGTTCGACGGCGAGCCGATCGTCACGCACGACTTCAAGAACCTCGACGTCCTTCGCGGACGGTTCGGTCTGATCACCGGCCCCGGTGAGGCGAAGTTCCGCAACGTCCGCTTCCTCGCGCGCGAAGCCCGCGATCCGGCCGCGTGGATCGAGCGGCAGCTGCGCATGGAGAAGTACAGCGGCCCCGATGCGAGCGTCGGCGGCAGCTGGATGAACCGCGTCCCGCCGTTCCCCGAGGTCGACACCTGGCTCACGCCGGAGCGCAAGAGCTGGCGCGACATGGGACCGGTACCGACGCTGCTGCTCTTCTGGAGCCCGCGACAGAACGATCACGTCCGCCTCGACGAATGGCTCACCGACCTCGAGGCGCGCTACTCGGACATCGGGCTGCAGATCGTCGCGATCTCGGAGCCGGACGAACCCGAGAAGATCCGTCACTACCTCGAGCAATACCCCTACCCCGGCTCGATCGCCGTCGACGCGCTCGACATGCGAAAAGGCGGGTTCGGGAAGACCTTCGAGAAATACGGCATCGGCAAGTACTTCAACTTGCCACGGCTCGTGCTCCTCGACGTGAACCACAAGGTCATCTGGGAAGGCGATCCCGGGTTCGAGCTCAACAAGCCGTGGAAGGGCGAGGAGAGCTACCTCGAGACGCCGCTCAAGGATCTCATCGAGACGCGAATGCTGCGGCGCGTGGCCGGCTGGCTGAACGAGTACGAGTCGCAGCGCGACCGCGCGCTCACGACCGGCGACTTCGAGGCGCTGATCCCGATCCTCAAGGAAGCCGGCAACCTTCCCGGCGACTACTACGAAGACGTCGCCGACGCGCAGCGACTGCTCGGCACGATCGAGAACGCGATCGAGAACCTGCTCGTCGTGATCGAAGACATCATCGACGCCGGCTGCGAGCCCGCGGTGGCCACGCTCGTCGAGTGGGCCGACGCGCTCGAACGTCCCGTCGACTTCCGCGCCGTGCCGACCGCGAAGACCGCCTCCAAGAAGCCGAACGGCAAGGCATGGACCCGCGCGATGAAGATCGTTCAGGACGGTATCAAGCGCGCAAAGCCCGGCAAGGAAGAGGCACAGGTCAAGATCGCGATCGCCAAGCTCGAGCCCGTCGCCGGCGAGATGCCCAAGCGTCTGCGCGCCGCGATCACAGAGGCCTACGAATCCGAGGGGGTCGACTCCGCACTCGACGTCATGCGCACGGCCAAGCGCATCCCGGCCAAGTGGCTGATCGAGGATTACTTCAAGCTCGAGTAACGCCCGACCTGCTAGAATTCCGGGCATGAAACGAGCCACGAAGAATCCATGGATCCCGTCGTGGGTCGCGACCGTCGCGATCCCGTTCGCCGCCGCGTGGTGCCTCGCTGTGTCGGGCGGTTTGGGGTCCGGCGCTCTGGCGTCTGGAGAGACCGAAGCGGGTGAGATCGGGGCCGGGGCCGCTGCCGCACCCGGACCGCTCACGGTTCCCGAGTCGACGAACTACGACCGCACTTCGTCCCACGACGACGTGCTCCAGTTCCTCGATCAGCTTGTGGCCGCCGGCGCGCCGATCCGACTCACCGAGCTCGGCCAGAGCACCCAGGGGCGCTCGCTCACGCTGGCGATCGTCGCCGACCCCCCGATCGATGCGCCTCCCGCTCCCGAGACCCGCGATCGCGCCGTTTGCTTCATCCAGGGCAACATCCACGCCGGCGAGGTCGAGGGCAAGGAAGCGCTGCTCATGCTGCTCCGCGATCTCACGCTGCGAGGCGAGGCGCCCGAGATCCTTCAGAACTGCATCCTGCTGATGCTCCCCAACTACAACCCCGACGGGAACGACGCCTTCGGTCCCGCTCGCACGCACCGCCCCCGGCAGGGTGGCCCCGCGGTCGTCGGACGCCGCCACAACGCGCAGAACCTCGACCTCAACCGCGACTACATGAAGGCTCGGAGCTCCGAGTTTCCGATCGTCGCCCGCGAGGTGTTCAACAAGTGGGATCCCGATCTGTTCATGGATCTGCACGCCACGAACGGGAGCTATCACGGGTACACCCTGACGTACGCCCCGCCGCTCCACCCGGGTGGCGCCAAGGCACCGCTCGAGTACGCGCGCGACGTGCTGCTGCCGTCCGTGCGCGGCATCATGCGCGAGCAGCACGGCTACGAGACCTTCGACTACGGCAACTTCGACTCGCAGGCCGACCCGAAGCGATGGGCGACGTACGACTATCGCGCCCGGATGGGCTGGTTGTACGCGGGGATGCGCGGCCGCATCGGCATCCTGAGCGAAGCGTACGCGTACGCTCCCTTCCAGAATCGCATCGACGCGACGTACTGGTTCGTGCGCGAGACGATCGCCCACGTCGCCAGGAATCGCGAGGCCATCCTCGAGATGCACCGCCAGGTGGATCGCGACACGCTCGTGTGGGGATCGAACCCCGAGCGCGCGCCCGAGATCGCCATCCGCGCCAAGCGAGCGCGCCGTGCGACCGACGAGAGGATGCTGATCGAGACGACGGACGATCCGCCGAAGGGTCAGCGCCGGCGCCCGCGTCTCGGGCTCATCTATGCCAAGCAGCTCGAGGTCTACGATCGGTTCGAGACCACGCAAGCCGTGAAGCTGCCTGCCGGCTACCTGCTGCCGCCGACGATGACCGAGGCCGCCGAGATGCTCGATCTTCACGGCGTCCGCGCGACCCCGCTCGAGGCCGACTGGGAAGGGCCGGCCGAAGTGTTCACCACGACCGGCGTGAAGACCGAGAACCGTCGCTTCTCGGGTGGCCTCCAGTCCGACGTCGAGGTCACCCGCACCGCCAAGACGATGCGCGCCCCGAGAGGATGGCTGTGGGTTCCGACCGCGCAGCGCCAGGGGCGGCTCGCCTTTCAACTGCTCGAGCCGGATGCCGCCGATAGCCTCTTCACGTGGCAACGCGCGGGCATCCCGGTCGAGGTCGGGCAGGAGCTCCCGCACTTCCGCGTTCTCGCCCCGATTCGCTAGCTCGCGGCGGCAATCGTGCGGATTCGCACGGCGGGCCCGATGCCATCCGGGCGCGTGCCGACCCGCCGAGCCGGATTTTCGGATTTCCGAGAACAAAGCGGGAAGCACCCCCGTTCGCGCGGCGATCTCTCTCGAGAGATCAGTGGGGTCGCTCGCGACGGCATCGATGACGGGATCTCAGACCGATCTCAGTTTTCGGTTCTCCCGCGGATAGCTCTCAACTCGTTGTCGGCGCCTCGCGGGCAACCCCACGCCCCCCCTGACGCACCTCGCCGGATCCACCCCGCCACCGCCCTTCCAACCGCCGAAGCCCCCCGAAAGAAGTACAATGCCCGCCTTTGCGGCCCCTCCGCCGCAGCGCGTTGAACCCTCACACTCTCCCGGCCATGGAAGTCCTCCAGCAGCTCGAGCTCCTGATCGCGGAACACTCGCTCATCGCGGCGTTCGTGCTGATCGTCAGCGCCACGCTCGTGTCCGAGGACCTGACGTGCATCGGATGCGGGCTGCTCGTGGCCCGCGGTGACCTCGGCCTCGCGACGGCGCTCGCGTCGTGTATCTTCGGCCTGTGGTTCGGCGATCTCACGCTCTACGGCTGGGGCACGTTCGTCGGACGCCCCGCCCTCAAGCGACGCCCGCTGCGCTGGTGGTTCAGCCCCGAAGACGTCGAGAAGTGCGCCGCGTGGTATCGCCGGCGCGGCTCGATCGTCATCTTCCTCGCCCGCGTCGTGCCGGGGTGTCGGCTTCCGACCTACTTCGCGGCCGGCCTGCTGAAGGCGCCGTTCTGGCGCTTCACGCTCGATTGCCTCATCGCGTGCGCGCTGTGGGTGCCGCTTCTCGTCGGCCTCGCCGTGTTCGTGGGCGAAGGAATCTTCGGGTACTTCGAGGTCTTCAAGAAGTACGCGCTCGTCTCGAGCATCGCGCTCCTGTTCGCGCTGTACCTGGTCGTGAAGCTCGTCATCCCGCTCTTCACGTACCGAGGCCGACGGCTTCTGCGTGGATCGTTCCGACGCAAGGTGCGCTGGGAGTTCTGGAGCTCGTACGCGTTCTATCCGCCGATCGTCGCGTACATCCTCTACCTTTCGATTCGCCATCGCAGCCTCTCGCTCTTCACGACGGTCAACCCCGCGATCTTCGCGGGAGGGTTCGTCAACGAATCGAAGACCGAGATCCTCGAAGGGCTGACGGCGGACCCCGACAACCACGAGTTCGTCGCGCGCATCCGCCGCGTCGCCGTCGCGCCCTCCGCCGACGATCGCCTCGCCGAGGTGAAGCGGTTCTTCGAGGAGACCGGCCTCGACTATCCGGTGGTCCTGAAGCCCGACGCCGGGCAGCGCGGATCCGGTGTCGCCGTCGTCCGCAGCAACGACGAGGCCCGGAGCTATCTCGCCACGACGAAGGTCGAGGTGATCGTGCAGGAGTTCGCGCCGGGCGCGGAGTTCGGCGTCTTCTACTACCGCTACCCCGACGAGGAGCGCGGCCACGTCTTCTCGATCACCGAGAAGGAGTTCCCGACCGTCGTCGGCGACGGCGAGCGCACCATCGAGCGCTTGATTCTCGCCGAGGATGCGCTCCTGCCGATGGCTCGGTTCTACTTCAAGAAGCTCGGTTCGCGTCTGTTCGAGACGCCTCCGGCGGGCCACGTCGTCCAGCTCGTCGAGATCGGCAATCACTGCCGGGGAGCCGTCTTCCGCGACGGCATCGGCCGGCTGACCCCTGAGCTCGAGCGAACGATCGACCGCGTCAGCCGTCGCTACGACGGTTTCTATTTCGGACGCTATGACGTGCGCACGCCCGACGTCGAAGACTTCATGCGCGGCGAGAACTTCAAGGTGGTCGAGTTGAACGGCGCGACGTCCGAAGCGACCCACATCTACGATCCGTCGCTCGGGCTGATGAACGCGTATCGCGTGCTCTTCGAGCAGTGGCGTATCCTGTTCCGGATCGCTTCGCTCAATCGATCGCGAGGCGTGCGCGTCGTCCCGCTGCGCGAACTGGCCCGACTCGTCGTGCAATACCGGATGAACTCGCGGACGCACCCGGCGTGACCATGGAAGATCCCTCGACAGCTCGCCCCGATCCCACGCAGCTCCCCGGCGCGGACGATCCGTTCGTCCAGCTGCGCTTCGGCGAGCTGCTGCTGTGGCTCGGGCTCGGCATCCTCGGCGGCTTCGCGCTGACCGGCGGCCTGCTTCCCGCGCTCGAAGTCGAGAAGACCGATCCGATTGCTCTGCAGGCGATCACCATTCCCATCTATCTCGCCGCGGGCGCGTGGCTGCTTCTGTCGTTTCGACGACAGGGCATCGACTGGGGACGGCTGACAGGACCGGCTCCCGAACCGAAGTACATGCGGCTCTCGCTCGGCGTCGTCCTGACCGCGCTTCTGCTGGGCGTGGCGCTGAAGGCGCTGATCTATCTTCGCCTCTCCGGGACCGACCCCGGCCCGATCGGCGACGAGCCTCCCGGCCTCACCGAGACCGGCTACCCCCACGTGCTGAACGCGCTCCTGATCTTCGGGACGGTGATCGTCGCGCCGATCGTTCAGGAGGTGTTCTTCCGCGGCGTGCTGATCCACCGATGGGCGGCTCGGTTCAATCCGCGCGCGGCCGTGCTCTACAGCTCGCTCTTCTTCGGGTTCATCCACTTCGACGTGATCGGATACTTCGTGTTCGGCCTTCTCATGGCGCGGCTCTACCTGAAGTCGCGATCGCTGCACGTTCCGATCCTCTGCCACATGCTCCACAACGCGATCCTCGTCGTGTCCGGCACGGCGATTCCCGGGCCGGCCAGCCCCAACTCGCTGGTGATGAACCGCGTCCTCACCGACGAGCCCTGGATCGGACTCTCGGCGCTGGCCGTCTCGTTCCCGCTGATCCTCTTCTTCAGCCGGGAGCTGGAATCGCCCCCCGAGCAGCCCCTGCCGTACCACGACCCCGAGCCGCGCGACTGAGCCGGCCGCCAAACGGCCCCCCACGCTCGCCCCGCGGATCCCGTATGATTTTTCTGACGGACCCTCCCGGCCCGCGCGTCTCAGCGAACGGCTCGATCGCATGCAGCAACCCGAACCCGACCACCGACCGACCCGGAGCACCCCCGAGCGGCCCTCGCCCGGTGAGATCGCCCTACTGTGGCGACAGCACCGACGATGGATTGCCGCCGTGCTGCTGGCCCACATGCCGGCCCGCTGCGACCTGGAGGACCTGCTCCAGGAGGTGGCGGCCAAGATGGTCGCGGGCATCGGCACCCTGCGCGATCCCGCCAAGATTCGCCCGTGGCTGCGCGCCATCGCCCTGAACGAGGCGCGCTCGGCCGGCCGGAAGGTGCAGGCGCGCGGCGACGTCGTCCGCACGCTCCAGCCGTCGGACGACGACATCCGCGATGAGCAGGCCGCCCGGGTGCCCGAGGAATCGGCGCGCCGCGAGGAAGCCGCGATCGTCCTCGAGGTAGCCCGGCAGCTCCCGCCGGACTACCGCGAGCCGCTCCTTCTACGGACGCTCGAGGGTTACACGCAGCGCGAGATCGCCCGCACGCTCGAGCTGACGGAAGCCGCGGTCGAGACGCGACTCGCGCGGGCGCGGCGCATGCTGCGAGAGCGCATGATGAAACGGCAGGGCGGCGACCGCCCGTCACCGAGGAACGAAGCACGATGAACGCCGAATCGAATCCCGAACGAGAGGACATCCTGATCAGCCGCGTGCTCGACGGTGCCGCCGACGAGACCGAGTGGCGCGAGATCGAGACGATCGCCGAAGCCGACCCCGACGTCTGGAAGCGACTGTCGTACGCGGTGCGCTACGAGAGCTCGCTCGAGACGGCGGTCCGCGAGCGAACCGACGTGGCCGTGCAGGTCGACGCGCCCGTCGAACGAGACGCGACGCCTCGGGCGCCCCG